>JAEDKS010000173.1 GCA_016295665.1 Clostridia bacterium | reverse complement strand
TTACGGCTACGACTACGCCTGGTACGACCGCTTCCCCCGGGCGTGACCGACCCCAAAAGCAAGCCCCCGCAGGCGCGAAGCCGGCGGGGGTTTTGTGGTCTTTATCAGGGGGCAGCCTGCCCGGGCGCTCAGCCCAGCAGCATCCGGTCGTTCTCGATGGCGGTGCCGGAGGAGTGCTCGAACATCTTCAGCAGGTCGTCCACATGGAGCTGGTTCTTGGTCTCCCGGTCGATGTCCACCACGATGCGGCCCTCGTGCATCATGATGGTGCGGTTGCCGTAGTGGAGGGCGTCCTTCATGTTGTGGGTGACCATCAGGGCGGTCAGGTGGTTGTCCGCCACCAGCTTGCGGGTCAGGTGGAGCACCTTGGTGGCGGTCTTGGGGTCCAGGGCGGCGGTGTGCTCGTCCAGCAGGAGCAGCCGGGGCTTCTGCAGCGTCGCCATCAGCAGGGTCAGCGCCTGCCGCTGTCCGCCGGAGAGCAGGCCGACCTTGGCGGTCATGCGATCCTCCAGCCCCAATTCCAGACTGGCAAGCAGGTCGCGGTAGCCCTCCTGCTCCCTGTGGGTCAGCCCCCAGCGGAGGGTGCGCCGCTTGCCGCGCCGGGCCGCGAGGGCCAGATTCTCGGCGATGGTCATGTCGGCGGCGGTGCCGTTCATGGGATCCTGGAACACGCGGCCCAGATAGGTGGCGCGCTTGTGCTCGCACTGGGCGGACACGTCCACCCCGTCGATGATGATCTGCCCCTCGTCCACGGGCCACACGCCCGCCACCGCGTTGAGCATGGTGGACTTGCCCGCGCCGTTGGAGCCGATCACGGTGCAGAAGTCGCCCTCGTCCAGATGCAGCTTCACGCCGCACAGGGCCTTCTTCTCGTTGATGGTGCCCGGGTTGAAGGTCTTGTAGATGTCACGGATTTCCAGCATGCTCAGGCCCCCTCCTTTGCTTTGCGGGCGTTGCGCCGGGCCAGGTTGCCGAAGGAGCTCTTGGCGTGGCTCTTGAGGTAGGGAACCGCCAGGAACAGCGCCACCACGATGGCGGTGAGCAGCTTCATGTCATCGGCGGGGAACTTGAGCCAGATGACGAACACGTACACGATGTAGTAGATGATGCTGCCCACGACCACGAACAGCAGCCGCAGCCAGAAGGACAGGTTCTTGCGGAAGATGGCCTCGCCCAGCACCTCGCCGATGATGACCGCCGCCAGACCGATGACGATGGCGCCGCGGCCCATGTTGACATCCGCGAAGGACTGGTACTGGGCCAGAATGCCGCCGGAGAGCGCCACCAGGCCGTTGGACAGGGCCAGGCCGATGACCTTCATCCGGTTCGTGTTGATGCCCTGGGCCCGCGCCATGTTGCCGTTGATGCCGGTGGCGCGCAGGGCGCTGCCGTGCTCGGTGCCCAGGTACCAGTACAGCACCGCGATGAGCGCCACGCACAGCAGCGCGGCAAGCAGGATGGTGCGGGGCAGCAGCTTGGCGTTGGAGGTGAAGTAGAACGACACCTTGTTGATGTTCACGGACTGGTTGGCGCGGCCCATGATGTTCAGGTTGATGGAGTAGAGTGAAATCTGCGTCAGGATACCCGCGAGGATCGCCGGGATGCCCAGCAGCGTGTGGAGCAGCCCGGTGACGAGGCCCGCCAGCAGTCCAGCGGCGAAGGCCACGACCAGCGCCAGCTCGTTGTTCCAGCCGGAGAGCACCAGCATGATGGTCACGGCGCCGCCGGTGGCGAGGGAGCCGTCCACGGTCAGATCCGCCACGTCCAGCATGCGGAAGGTCAGGTAGACGCCCAGGGCCATGATGCCCCAGATGAGCCCCTGGGCGATACCGCCGGGACAGGAGCGCAGCAGCGCGGCGGGATTGAGTGAAGCGAAGT
This sequence comes from Clostridia bacterium, assembly GCA_016295665.1. Classification (GTDB taxonomy): domain Bacteria; phylum Bacillota; class Clostridia; order Christensenellales; family Aristaeellaceae; genus HGM11604. The sequence continues at coordinate 2,780 of JAEDKS010000173.1, read as the reverse complement.
AGGTGAGCATAGCGCAGCCTCCCATGAACAAACGAGAAGGTTCTGGCAAACGACAGCTGCCGGAACCTTCTCGAAAAGTGATTCAGGACCGGAAATTACTCGGCGGGAACGTAGGCGACGTAGGTCTCGGGCACGGTGAAGCCGATGGCGGCGGCGTACTCGGGGTTGTACTCCTTCACGGGCTGGTCGGCGTAGGCGATGGGCATCGTGGCGATGTCAGCGCCGTTCGCGAGGATGTCATAGGCCATCTGACCGGCCATGTAGCCGATGTTGTAGTAGCTGATGGACACGGTGGCCAGGCCGCCGTTGGACATCATGTTCTCCTCGCCGCAGATCACGGGCAGCCCGGCGGGCTGGCAGACGTTGGCGATGATGGTCATGTTGGAGGCGGCGGTGTTGTCGGTGGGGATGTACATGGCGTCGAAGCCGTCAGCGGCGGCGGTCACCACGGACTGCAGGTCGTTGGAGTCGGCGAAGGTGAACACGGTGCACTCCACACCGGCGGCCTTTATGCACTCGATGAACTGGTCAGCCTGCAGCACGGAGTTGGCCTCGGCGGAGCAGTACAGGATGGAGACCTTCTTGGCTTCCGGAACCAGCTCCAGCAGGCAGTCGGCGTAGAGCTGCGCGGGCACGCCGTCGGAGGAGCCGGACACGTTGATGCCGGTGCCGACGGTGGCGTCCATGGCCTCATCCGCCAGGGCGGTGGCATAGTCGGTCACCGAGGTGCCCAGGATCGGGATGGTGGTGGTGGCGGAGATGCAGGCCTGCAGGGCGGGGGTGGCGTTCGCCAGAATCAGGTCGTACTCATTGGCGACGAAGCTGGTGGCGATGGTGGAGCAGGTAGCGGGCTCACCCTGGGCGTTCTGCACGTCGAAGGTGACCTTGTCGCCGAGGGCTTCGGTCAGGGCATCCACAAAGCCCTGGGTAGCGGCGTCGAGGGCGGGGTGCTGCACCAGCTGCACAACACCGACGGTGTAGGTATCCTCAGCCAGGGCAGCGGTGCAGCAGAGCACCATGCACAGGGCCACGATCAGGGCAACGAGCTTCTTCATACGGGGTTCCTCCTTACTGTACTACGCACGGACGGGGTCGTCCGCATCTACAGGAGAGAGTTTAGCCCAAGGCGCGAATCCTGTCAAGACAGCGCCGGAGAAAGGTACAGAAAGAAAACAATCCGACCATCCTTTTCCCATCCGTGACATGGCCCCGCGCTTCCCGCCCACGGAAAAGCCGCGTCCCTCCGGCAGGGGAGGGAGCGCGGCGGATGGGGTTATCCGATGGGGTTTGCGATGGGGAAGCGGTCGGTCACTCCACGTCCTGCAGGGCGTCGTAGCCCTCCTCGCCGGTGCGCACCTTGACCACGTTCTCCACGTCGTACACGAAGATCTTGCCGTCGCCGATGTGCCCGGTGTAGAGCACCTTCTTGGCGGTCTCGATCACGGTGCTCACGGGAATCTTGCACACCACGATCTCCACCTGCACCTTGGGCAGCAGGTTCATCTCCACGGCGACGCCACGGTAGTACTCGGGACGGCCCTTCTGCATGCCGCAGCCCATGACCTGGGTCACGGTCATGCCGGTGACGCCGATCTCCTCCATGGCGGTCTTGAGCACCTCGAAGTTGCCCTGCTTGGTGACGATCTCCACCTTGGTGATCTTCACGTCGGAGGCCACGGGCTTGCTGGAGCGCAGCACCACGGGCACGGCCTCGTCCACGGACACGGGCTTCTCCGGCGCCTTGGACGGCACGAAGGAAGCGGCAGGGGCGGCGGGGGTCAGGTCGCCGGACACGTCGATGATGTTGAAGCCGGCATAGGCGGAGGAGAGGCCGTGCTCCATGTAGTCCAGGCCCTGCAGCTCCTCCTCCTGGGTGACGCGCAGGCCCACGGTGGCCTTGATGATGAGGAAGGTGATGGTGATGGCGACGGCGGTGTAGAGCGCCACCGCGCCGAAGCCCAGCGCCTGCAGGCCCAGCAGCTCGAAGCCGCCGCCGTAGAACAGGCCCTTCAGCTCGGTGCCCGCGGCGTTGGCGATGCTGTAGCCGGGAGCGGTGGGCGTGGCGAACAGGCCGACCGCCAGGGTGCCCCAGATGCCGTTCATGCAGTGCACCGCCACGGCGCCCACGGGGTCGTCAATGTGCAGCACATGATCCAGCAGCCACACGCCGAACACCACCAGCACGCCCGACACCGCGCCGATGCAGATGGCACCGAAGGCGTCGGTCACGTCGCAGGGGGCGGTGATGGCCACCAGGCCCGCCAGCGAGGCGTTCAGGCACATGGACACGTCGGGCTTGCCGTACTTGAGCCAGGTGAAGATCATGCAGACCACGGTCGCCACGGCGGGGGCGATGGTGGTGGTCAGGAAGATGGAGCCCAGCTGATCCACGGAGGTGGCAGCGGCGCCGTTGAAGCCGTACCAGCCCAGCCACAGGATGAACACGCCCAGCGCGCCCAGGGGCAGGTTGTGGCCCGGGAACGCGCCCACGCGCACCTTGCCGTCCTTGCCCCTGGTGAACTTGCCGATGCGGGGCCCGAGGATCTTGGCGCCGATCAGCGCGCAGATGCCGCCGACCATGTGAATGGCGCAGGAGCCGGCGAAGTCATGGAAGCCCAGCTGCTGCAGCCAGCCCTGACCCCAGATCCAGTGCGCCTCGATGGGGTAGATGAGCGCGGAGATCACAGCGGAGTAGATGCAGTAGGACAGGAACTTGGTGCGCTCCGCCATGGCGCCGGACACGATGGTGGCGGTGGTGGCGCAGAACACCAGGTTGAACA
>JAEDKS010000172.1 GCA_016295665.1 Clostridia bacterium | reverse complement strand
GACCGGCGACAAGTACAAGTACATCGCCGCCGCCATGGGCGTTGAGGGCGTGGAGAACATGACGCAGGAGGAGTACCGCAAGGCCGCCTGCGACGCCGTGCGTCAGCTGGGTCAGGACGTGGGCATTCCTGCGGACCTGAAGGCGATTGTGAACCCCGACGACCTGGACTTCCTGGCGGAGAGCGCCTACGCGGATGCCTGCCGTCCCGGCAACCCCCGCGACACCTCCGTGGAGGAGATCAAGGAGCTGTACAGGAAGCTGCTGTAAGGCGGTCTGAACTGCCCAAAAACTGGCGCTCCGGCGAAAAGTCCCCCTTTTCCCGGGGCGCCTTTTGTTGTATAATGATGGGTATAGAACCCACGCGGAGGATGCCCGATGAATGATACCCTGATCGCCTGCCGGGCGCTGCTGGAGCAGGTCACGCCCCTGGCGGAGGACTGCGGACGGCTGTGCGGCGGCGCCTGTTGCCATTCCATGCCCGGGGAGGAAACCGGGATGCTGCTCTTTCCCGGCGAGGAGGAGGGCTACCGGGGCCGGCCCGGCTTCACGCTCCGTCCGGCGGAGGCGGGCATGCTGCTCGTCTGCTCCGGAACCTGCGACCGCAGCGAGCGCCCGCTGGGCTGCCGGCTGTTCCCGCTGCTGCCCCTGCTGCGGGACGATGGCGTGAAGGTCGCCATGGACGCCCGTGCGGCGGCGGTCTGCCCGCTGTACCGCATGGGGCGGCGGGGGCTGCGGCATGAGTTTGTGGAGGCCGTTCGCGCCTGCGGACAGCTGCTGGCGGAGGATCCGGAGCAGCGGGCCTTCCTGGCGCGGCTGACCGGCATGCACGATGACCTGAGGGCGCTGCGGGCGACCTTCGGGCCGAGCAAGTGACACGAGGAGGTATGAACCATGTTCCGTCCCATCAGCGTTAAGCGCGAGATCACCGGTACGGGAGAGAATCTGCTGCTGTGCGGAGACGGCAGTCAGCCCTGCGCGGCGCTGGCGGAACGGGCGGGGCTGGCCCAGGTGGTGTACCTTGACCCGCCCTTCATGACCGGGGAGCAGTTCGTGCGCCGCCGCCGCTTCGGCACGCAGGGCTGGCGGACGGGGTCGCCCAGTCCGACCTATCCCTCCTACTCCGACAGCCATGACAGCGCGAAGGCGTACTATGCCATGCTCCGAGGCATGATCGAGAACGCCTGGCTGCTGCTGAACGCCACGGGCATGCTGTGCCTGCACCTGGATTGGCGGGCATCGGCCCGGGCGCGGCTCATCTGCGACGAGGTGTTCGGGGAGGATCGCTTCGTCAACGAGGTCATCTGGGCCTACGAGAGCGGCGGCAGGGCGCGGCGGTACTTCAGCCGCAAGCACGACACCATCCTGCTCTACGCCAAGTCGCGCTCCTATCGCTTCAAGCTGGAGAACGTGCCCATGGCCCGGGGCGAGTCCCGGAAGAATCACCTGCGCCGCTGCGTGGACGAGGACGGGCGGAGCTACCGCTCCATCCGCACCGGCGGCAAGGAGTACCGCTACTATGACGATGAGCCGGTCTATCCCGGCGACGTGTGGACGGACATCAGCCACCTGCAGCAGCGCGACCCGGAGCGCACCGGGTTCATGACCCAGAAGCCGCTGAAGCTGCTGGATCGGCTGCTGCGCCCGCTGGTGGAGAAGGGCGATCTGGTCTGCGATTTGTGCTGCGGCTCCGGCACCGCGCTGGTGGTGGCGGAGGCGCTGGGCTGCCGGTACCTGGGCATGGACACGAGCCCGGAGGCCCTGTGCGTGGCCCGGGCCCGGCTGAAGGGCGACAGCCTGAGCCTGGAGGCGCCCTGTGCCATGGACGATGTGCCGCTGCAGGGCAGCTGCGACCCGGTCAGCGGTCTGGTGATGCTGACGGGGCTGCCTGTGTGCCATCCGTCCTTCCCGGCCTGTACCGAGGCGCTGGATCCGCTGGAGGCCTGGAGCTGCGGCTGGCTGGATGCGGCGGGGAACATGCGGGTGGAGCAGGCCTTTCAGCGGTCAACGAAGCGGCCCGAGCTGCAGCCCATGTGCATCGTGCCCGGGCAGCGGCAGGGGCTGCTGGTATCCACCGTGGACGCGGCGGGCGCCCGGCGGGTGTACCGGTGGGAGGAGGAGTGCCCGTAAGGGTGCGGCGCCTTCCAGGCACGACATTTGAATTGAGAGCAAACGAGGAGAGCGTGGTATGAGGCGCATCCGGCTTCTTCAGGACGAGGGCGGAATCACCGAGGGTGTCATCTGGAAACAGCTGCTGCTGTTCTTCTTTCCGATTCTGCTGGGCACCTTCTTCCAGCAGCTTTACAACACCGTGGATGCTATGATCGTGGGTCAGGCGGTGGGCAAGGAGGCGCTGGCGGCGGTGGGCGGCACCACGGGTACGCTCATCAACCTGCTGCTGGGCTTCTTTGTGGGCCTGTCCTCCGGCGCCACGGTCATCATCAGCCAGTACTACGGCGCACGGAGCATCGAGGGCGTGAGCCACACGGTGCATACGGCGGCGGCGATGGCGCTGCTGTTCGGCGCGCTGCTGACGGCGGTGGGGATTCCGCTGGCACCGGTGCTGCTGGGCTGGATGGACACCCCGGCGGACGTGATGCCCCACGCGCTGCCCTATCTGCGCATCTACTTCGCCGGCATGATTCCCTCGCTGATCTACAACGTGGGCTCCGGCATTCTCCGGGCGGTGGGCGATTCCCGCAGACCGCTGTACTTCCTCATCGTGGCCTGCCTGACCAACATCGTGCTGGATCTCCTGCTGGTGCTGGGGCTCCGGCTGGGCGTGACCGGCGCCGCGGTGGCGACGGTGCTCAGCCAGACGGTGGCGGCGGCGCTGGTGGTCATCACGCTGCTGCGGAGCGAGACGATGTTCCGTCTGGTGCCCCGGCGCATCCGCTTCCACGGGCGGGTGTTCCTGCAGGTGTTGCGCATCGGTCTGCCGGCGGGGCTGCAGTCCGTGATGTACTCCCTGTCCAACGTGCTGATCCAGCGGGCGGTCAACGGCTTTGACACCAACGTGCTGGCGGGCTGGACGGCCTACGGCAAGATCGACAGCCTGTTCTGGATGATGGTCAGCGCCTTCGGCATCTCCATCACCACCTTCGTGGGGCAGAACTTCGGCGCGGGGCGCTACGACCGGGTGCGCCGGAGCGTGCTGGTCTGCATGGGCATGACGCTGGGCACCACCGTGGCGATGAGCGCGCTGCTGTACTGCTTCGGTGACTGGATGTACCGGCTGTTCACCCCCGACCCGGCGGTGATTGAGCAGGGCATGATGATCCTGCACCTGCTGGTGCCCTGCTACTTCACCTATATCAGCATTGAAATCCTCTCCGGCGCCATGCGCGGCGCGGGAGATTCGGCGGTGCCGACGGTGATGACGCTGGTGGGCGTTTGCCTGCTGCGCCTGGTGTGGCTGGGCGTGGTGCTGCCCATGCGCCACACCATGACCACGGTGCTGCTGACCTACCCCATCACCTGGGTCATCACATCCGCGATGTTCATCATCTACTATCTGTGGGGCGGCTGGCTGAAGCGCTGCATCCGCAGGGCCGGCATGCCTCCGGAGGAGGCGCGGCGCTGAGATGCGCGGCCCCGAAGAACGTTCACGCAAGGAGGGCTTTCCCATGAAAAGAGCGTCGTATTCCCGACCGCTTCCCCTGACCGACGTGCAGATCACCGACGCCTTCTGGCAGCGGGAGATGGAGCTGGTGCGCCGGGAGGTCATCCCCTACCAGTGGGAGGCGCTGAACGACCGCGTCCCCGGCGCGGAGAAGAGCTACTGCATGCACAACTTCCGTGCGGCGGCGCGGCTGATGGCGCAGCGCAGGCTGGAGGGCACGGGCATCCGGGCCAAGTACACCATGAACGGCTTTCAGCAGCTGCCCGATGACCCGGCGCATCCCGACCCCGACCACTTCTACGGCTTCGTGTTTCAGGACACGGACTTCTCCAAGTGGATCGAGGCCGTGGGCTATTCCCTGACGCTCCATCCGGATGCGCAGCTGGAAAGAACCGCAGACGAGGCCATCGACGTGGTCTGCGCGGCGCAGGCGGAGGACGGCTATCTGGACACCTGCTACATTCTGGGCGGCATGGATCGCCGCTTCACCAACCTGCGCGACCATCATGAGCTGTACTGCCTGGGCCACCTGATTGAGGGCGCGGTGGCCTACTATCAGGCCACGGGCAAGGACAAGCTGCTCCGGGCCGCCTGCCGCTTTGCGGACTGCGTGGCGGAGCGCTTCGGCCCCGGGGAGGGGCAATGCCACGGCTATCCGGGTCACGAGATCGCGGAGATGGCGCTGGTGCGGCTCTATGAGGTGACGGGGGAGGAGCGGTATCTGACGCTGTCCCGGTACTTCATCGACGAGCGGGGCCGGGAGCCCAAGTACTTCGTTCAGGAGGCGGAGCGCCGGCAGCGGGAGGCGGGCCCCGACGAGCGGATTTCGCCCACCGACCTGGCCTATCACCAGACCCAGTCCCCCGTCCGGGAGCAGAGCGAGGCTACCGGTCACGCGGTGCGGGCCATGTACCTGTACGCCGGCATGGCGGACGTGGCCCGGGTGACCGGGGACGAGTCGCTGACGGCGGCCTGCAGGCGGCTGTGGAACAGCGCCGTGAACCAGAAGATGTACATCACCGGCGGCGTGGGCTCCACCCGGCTGGGCGAGGCGTTCTCCTATCCCTACGACCTG
>JAEDKS010000171.1 GCA_016295665.1 Clostridia bacterium | reverse complement strand
ATGGATTGACACGGCGCCTTCCTTCCCGTATAATACCCATGACAAATGAACAGCCCACACAGATGCGCCTAAAAAGCGCGGCGCGGCAGGGCCGCGTCATGGGAAGCGGATGAGAGCTCCGCACTATCCCAGTAACCGTGAAGCTGACGAGGAAGCGGGCGCTCCGCACGGAGCGCGGCCACTGTATCCTGTGGGATATGGGAAGGTGCTTCCGAGGAGGAAGCCAAGTCGGGAGACCTGTCTGTGCTTCGGGATGACAAACGTGTTCCCCTGGGGGTGGGAGCGCAGCGCTGCCTGACCGCATCGGGTCCGGTTTCGTCTGCCCCTTTTCCGCATGGAGACGGGCAGGCGTTTTGTATCCCTCCGCTGGTTCATTTGATCGACAAAGGAGGGTGTACCCATGAAGAAGATCCTGTCCCTGTTCCTGGCCCTGCTGCTGATGCTGGGCTGCGTGCCCGCGATGGCGGAGAGCGCGCTGACCGTGACCGACATGACCGGGCGTGAGGTGGTGCTGGAGGGCCCCGCCACCCGCATCGTGGCGCTGACTGCTTCGGATGTGGAAATCTTGTACGCCATCGGCGCCGGCGATACGCTGGTGGGCCGTGGTGAGTACTGCGACTACCCGGCGGAGGCGCTGGAGGTCGTCAGCGTGCAGTCCGGCTATGAGACGAACATCGAGCAGATTCTGGCGCTGGAGCCGCAGGTGGTCATCATGGCGACCATGGCGCAGACCGTGGAGCAGATTGAGCAGCTGGAGAACGCCGGCATTCGCGTGATCGTCAGCGATGCCCAGAGCATCGCGGGCGTGTATGAGGCCATCACGCTCATCGGCGCCGTGACGGGCCATAACGACGAGGCTGCGGCGCTGGTCGCCTCCATGCAGGAGGCCTTCGCCCGCTTCGAGGGCATGGAGGCCACCGGCAAGACCGTGTACTTTGAGATCAGCCCCCTGCAGTGGGGTCTGTGGACGGCGGGCAAGGGCACGTTCATGGACGAGCTGGCGGGGATGCTGGGATTGGAGAACGCATTCGGTGACGTGGACGGCTGGGCGCAGGTCAGCGAGGAGCAGGTGCTGGAGCGCAATCCCGACTACATCGTGACCACCAGCAGCTACTACGGCGAGGGCCCCACCCCCGTGGAGGAGATCGTGTCCCGCGTGGGCTGGGAGCAGGTTGCCGCCATCGCGAACGACGCGGTGTTCAACGCGGACAACGATGAGATAACCCGTCCCGGCCCGAGGCTTGTCCATGCTATCGAGGCGCTGTACGATTTCATTAACAGGTAAGGAACGACGGTGGCGGTCGGAGGATGCGGTTCTCCGACCGCCTTCCTGTAGGACAACAATCGGATGGTGAGGATATGCGAAACAGACGCTTTCGATGGTGGGAATACCTGCTCTGTGTGCTGGTGCTGACGGGGGTGCTGCTCTTGTGCATCTGCGTCGGCAGCGTCAACGTGCCGCTGACGGACACGCTCTCGGCGCTGCGCAGCCTGCTGCCCGGCGGGGCGGGGACGGGGCGCTACGCCGCTATCATCCTGTCCGTGCGGCTCCCCCGGGTGCTGTGTGTGGCGCTGGTGGGCGCGGCGCTGTCCCTGAGCGGCGCGGCGATGCAGGGGCTGCTCCGCAACCCGCTGGCGGACGGCTCCACCCTGGGCGTGTCCTCCGGCGCCTCCCTGGGCGCGGCGCTGGCGATTCTGCTGGGCATCTCCCTGCCCGGCTTTCCGCTGGGCGGCACGGCGGTGATGGCGATGGTCTTTGCGATGCTGTCGCTTCTTCTGCTGCTGTCCCTGGCCTGGGCCATGGACCGCTCCCTGGCGACCCATACCATCATTCTCATCGGCGTGATATTCTCCATGTTCGTTTCCAGCCTGCTGTCCCTGCTCATCACCTTTTCCGGGGAGAAGCTCAGAACCATCACCTTCTGGACCATGGGCTCCATGGCGTCCTCGGGCTATCCGCAGGCGGCGCTGCTGCTGGGGGCGCTGGTGGTGTTCGGCGGCGCGATGCTGGGGCAGACGAGAGCGCTCAACGCCTTTGCCCTGGGGGAGGATCAGGCGCTGCATCTGGGCGTGTCCGTCCGGCGGGTCAAGCTGACGGTCATGGTCTCGGTGTCCTGCCTGATTGGCGTGTGCGTGTCCATCGGCGGGTGCATCGGCTTTGTGGGCCTGGCGACGCCCCACATCCTGCGCATGCTGGTGGGGCCGAATCATGCCCGGCTGCTCCCGGCGAGCCTCTTTGGCGGGGCGGTGTTCCTGCTGCTGTGCGACCTGCTGGCCCGCACGGCCTTCGCACCGCTGGAGCTGCCCATTGGCGTGGTGACGAGTATCATCGGCGCGTTCGTGTTTGTGGGCGTATTCTTTCGACAGCGGAAGGCAGGTGGCGGCGCATGATGCTGCGGGCAGAGCATGTTTCCGTCGGACTGGGCGGAAAGCGCATCGTGGAGGACGTGTCCTTCACGGTGCGGGAGGGCGAGTGGCTGATGCTGGTGGGCCCCAACGGCGCGGGAAAATCCACGCTGCTGGGGGCGGTCAGCCGGGCGCTGCCCTTCACGGGTGAGGTGGAGCTGTGCGGCAGGCCGCTGCGGAGCCTGAGCGGCAGCGAGCTGGCGCGGCGCATGGGCGTGCTGTGTCAGCATGCCACGAGCACCTATGCCTTCACGGTGGAGGAGGTGGTGAGCATGGGCCGCTATGCCCATCAACGCGGCCTGCTGGGCAGGAGCGACCCGGAGGGTGCGGCGCGGGTGGAGGAGGCGCTGGCGGCGGTCGGACTGGCAGAGAAGCGTCACCAGAGCGTCCTGACGCTGTCCGGCGGCGAGCGGCAGCGGGCGTTTCTGGGGCAGGTGCTGTGTCAGCAGCCGGCGGTGCTGCTGCTGGACGAGCCCGCGAACCATCTCGACCTGGTGTACCAGAAGCAGCTCTTTGAGCTGGTGGACGCCTGGCGGCGGAAGCCGGGGCGGGCGGTGGTGTCCGTGGTGCACGACCTGTCGCTGGCGCGGCGGTGGGGCACCCATGCCCTGCTGCTGCATCAGGGCCGCAGCGAGGGCTTCGGCACGGTGCGGGAGGTGCTGACCCGGGACGCCATGGCCCGGGTGTGGCAAATGGACGTGGCTGGCTGGATGCTGGAGACGCTGGAGGGCTGGCGGGAGGTGTGAGCCGGTAGCGCCCGAACCCCGGAAAGGGTATTGACTTTCTGAGAATGGGATGTATCATGCTTGTGCCTGCACAACATGGGATGCAAAGGAAGCGGGCGCGGAGGAACAAAATGGCTGTACTTTTGATTTCGCTCATCTACCTGGCGTTTGTCAGCATGGGGCTGCCCGATTCGCTGCTGGGGTCTGCGTGGCCTTCGATCTACGAGAATATGGGGGTTCCGCTGTCTGCGGTGGGGCTGGTCACCATCCTGATTTCGTCCGGCACGGTGATCTCCAGCTTTCTGAGCGACAGGGCCATCCGGCGGTTTGGCACCGGTCTGGTGACCGTGGTATCGACCGCACTGGTGGCGGTCTCGCTCTTTGGCTTCTCCTTTGCCCGGTCGCTGCCGGCCCTGTGCCTGTGGGCGCTGCCGTATGGTCTCGGCGGAGGCAGCATTGACGCGGCGCTGAACAACTATGTCGCCCTGCACTACAAGAGCCGGCACATGAGCTGGATTCACTTCTTCTGGGGCGTGGGCGCAGCGCTCAGTCCCTCCATCATGTCCGCGATTCTGACGCGGGGGTATCTTTGGACAGCCGGCTACAGGCTGGTGGGCACCATTCAGGCCGTGATCGGCGTGCTTCTTTTCCTTTCCCTGCCCATCTGGAAAAGGAACGTGTCCGCCGAGGAGGAGAGCACGGCGGCCAGACTGACCTTCCGGCAGGTGCTTCGGCTCCCCGGCGCCCGGCAGATTCTGATTTCGTTCTTCTGCTACTGTGCGCTGGAAACGACTGCGGGTCTGTGGGCAGCCAGCTACATGACGCTGTACAGGGGCGTTGAGCCCGGCACCGCGGCGGCATGGGCCTCCATCTTTTACCTCGGCATCACAGCCGGCAGATTCTTCAACGGCCTGATCTCCGATCGGCTCGGCAATCGCGTGATGGTACGCATCGGGGAGGGCACGGTGCTGCTGGGCATCGTGTTCCTGCTGCTGCCCCTGGGGCACGCCGGCGCCTTCGCCGGTCTGGTGCTGGTGGGGCTGGGCGCCGCGCCGATCTATCCCTGCCTGCTGCATGAAACCCCCGAGAACTTCGGCAGGGAAAACAGTCAGGCGATCATGGGCAAGCAGATGGCCTGCGCGTACATCGGCTCCACTCTGATGCCGCCCGTGTTCGGGCTGATTGCCGAGCACATCCATATCGGGCTGTACCCGGTCTTTCTGCTGCTGTTTGCCGTGGTCATGCTGCTGACGTCCGAGAAGATGAACGCCCTGGTCATGAGGAAGCGCGCTTAACGGTGGCCTGCCCGCCATGCCTTTCCCGCAGGGCGCTTCGGACACCGGTGCCGGTGTGGAAAAACTTTGCCGTTCCTCTTTACAAACGCGGAAAAATATGATGAAATACTGGCGTAGGAAATTGCCTCAGGCAAGGAGGGTCTTTCCATGAAGCTGACACCGAAATTCCCCGTGTTCCTCCACGGCGGGGACTATAATCCCGACCAGTGGCTGGATCGTCCCGATATTCTGGAGCAGGATGTGGCGCTGATGCAGGAGGCGCACATCAACTGCGTGTCCATCGGCATCTTCTCCTGGGCGCTGCTGGAGCCCGAGGAGGGCGTCTAT
>JAEDKS010000170.1 GCA_016295665.1 Clostridia bacterium | reverse complement strand
AGCTGGTCTTTTTGGACATCTATCTACCTGGGGAGAACGGCGTTGAGATCGCTCGACACCTGCGCGCCATCTCCCCCGGGACAGCCATTGTGTTTCTGACAGCCAGCCGTGAACACGCCATCGACGCGTTCGCGCTGGACGCGCTGCATTACCTGGTCAAGCCGGTCACGACCCAGGGCGTAGCCGAGGCGCTGGGCAGGCTGGCGCAGCGCAGGGGCAGGAGCCGCCCCACGGTCACCTTCACCGTCGGGCATGACAGCGTTACGGTATCGCAGGATGAAATCACCTGCATCGAGAGTGCTGGGCACGTCAAGGAGGTGCGTCTGGTGGACGGGCGGTGCCTGCGTGTCTGGCTGCTGATGGACGAGCTGGCGCAGCAGTTGGACAGCCGCTTCCTGCGGCTGGGACGCGGCATCATCGTCAATATGGACTGCATCGAGACCCTGCGTCCGGACATGTGCATTCTGCGCGATGGCACCCCGCTGCCCGTTCCCCGACGGGAGCGAACCGCCATCCGTGCCGCCTACGATCAGCACCTGTTCAGCCGTTTGTCCGGACGGGCGAACGGCGGAGGGGAGGGATTGCCATGAACGCCTATCTTCGGCACTTTGCTGGCTTCCTCATCCAGCTGGGGCTGCCAACGCTTCTGTGCCTGCTGCCCTTCGGCGCGGGGGCCTTCCACTGGTCGCGGGGGCGGGTGATGGCTGCCTATGGCGCGGCGGCAGTGCTGCTCTCGGCTCTGTTCCCGCTGGCGCGGCAGCTGATGCCGCTGATGCCCTTTGAGCAGCCCACCGTCCTGTCCAATCTGTACATGCTGCTGGCGCTGGGGCTGTTTACGGCGGCGTACTTCGTCATCATCCGGGCGGAGGCGGTCAAAAAGCTCATTGTGCTGGTGCTTGCACTGTTCTACGCCGCGACCCAGTACCTGCTGGTCAATCTGGCATCCCCGCTCTTTCCGATGGGCGAGCTGCCCGACGCTTATCCCCCGCTGACGCTGCTGCTCTACGCCGTCACGGCGGCGGTGATGTTCCCGCCCGCGGCGCTGATGATGCGCGGCACTGTGCGCGACTACCTGGCGGAGATGGAGCTTTCCGGCATCCGGCGCGAGTTCCGCGCGGTGCTGAGCGTGACGCTGCTGTACTTTGTGATGCTGGTGCTCTACAGCTCCCGACCGGATTCACAGATCGGGGCCTTCTGGTGGTGGGTCACGCCGCCCCTGCTGTTTGCCATCGCGCTGCTGTGCATCTTCTACCGCACGCTGTTTCGCGAGGCCGTGCGGCGCAGGCGCGAGAGCGAGCTTCGCCGCACCGTGCAGCTCCAGCAGCTGCAATATGACAAAATCGCCCAGGAGATGGAGGCGGCGCGCCGCATGCGCCACGACCTGCGCCATCATCTGGTCGCGCTGGAGGGCATGCTGGAGGGCGGGAACATCCTCGCCATGCGGGACTACCTTGCCGCTCTGCAGGATGGCGCCGGCGGGCGGGGCAGCGAGGTGTTCTGCCGGAACATGACCGTCAACGCGCTGCTGCAGTACTATGTGGAGCAGGCGCGGCAGCTGGGCGCCCGTTGCGAGGTGCGGGCGGACTGTGGCGATGTGCCCATCGCCCCGGCAGACCTGACCGTGCTGCTGGGCAACGCGCTGGAAAATGCCGTGCGCGCCTGTGGGGAGACGCCCCACCCCTTCCTCACCGTGGATCTGGGGGTGCTCTCCGGATCGCTGGTGGTGCAGGTGGTCAACGCCTGCGCCTCGGTGCGCCAGCGCGGGGGGATTGCGCCGGTGGGCGGCTTTCTGCCAGCCGAGGCGTTTGAAAGCACCCGCGAGGGCGGCGGTCACGGCCTGGAGAGCCTCTCGATTACCGCACAGAAATACGGCGGGGACGCCCGCTTCCGATATGACGCCGCCGCGGGCACCTTCACCACCCGCGTCCGGCTGAACCTGTACCCGGAGGATTCCAACAACGACCATGGATGGGGAGGTTGACTGCAAATGAAGAAAACCAGATGGCTCATGCTCCTTGGCGCGTGCCTGCTCCTGGTGCTGCTCCCGGCGGGGGCGATGGCGGCACCTGGCGGAACGATCACCTCCGCGGGCGACGTTGCGACCGTGTTCGGCGGGCAGGCCAGCGTTTCCGGCTCGACGATTACCCTGACGGGCGATGTGACGATGGACAGCTCCGTCGTATTCGAGAGCGGCACCTGGACACTGAACCTGAACGGGCATACCCTCTCCAGCGCGGACGGCGCAACGGGCACGGACGGCTATACCGCCTGGACGAGCGGCACCAAGGGCGGAACCGGCGGTGCAGGCGTCACGCCCATTCAGGTCACCGGCGGCACATTGACCATCGCGGGAGGCACTGTGGTGGGCGGTGCAGGCGGTACAGGAGGCAAAGGCGGCGACGCCCGTTCTATCGGGGTAGGCAATGCCGGATCGGGCGGAGATGGCGGCGCGGGCGGCGCTGCGGTCTCCGTCACCAATGCCACGCTGATTCTGCAGGGCTCCAGTGCGCTTCGGGGCGGCTCGGGCGGCGCGGGCGGAGAGGCGGGAGCCGGTTCGAACGGAGGCAGGGGCGGAACCGGCGCGGGAGGCGATGCCATCCGAAACAATAACAGCGTCATCACCATCCAGAGCGGCGCTTCTGTCATGGGCGGCAGCCCATCCGGCAATGCCCTGCACGTCACCGGCGGCACGGTATCACTGACGACGAATACGCTCGTCTTCCCGATGGCTGTCGATGCCGGTGCGACGTGGAATGTGCCCGCGAATGAGAGTGTGACCGTCCCCGCAGGGCAAAGCCTTCTCATCAACGGCACGATGAACATGAGCGGCGGCGATTTCGTGAACAACGGCACAACGACCGTCAACGGCGTGCTGGATTTGAGCGACGGTAATCTCGTCAATAACGGCACCATCAACGGAAGCGGCAAGATACTGCCCGAAAGCAAGCGGCTTGCGCAGGGCGCTCCGGCTGCGCCGACGGCAAATAGTATCAACTATGATGGCATTACGCTCAACACCATATCGGGCGGCGTGAACGGCGTGGAATACAGCCGGGACGGCATCAACTGGCGGACCAGAACCAGCTTTTCCGAACTGCAGGAAGCGACTGCGTACACCTTCTATGCCCGCTACCGGGCGAACGGGATTTACGACGCTTCCCCGTCCAGCGAGGGCACAACCATCTGGACACGCTTTAAGTCGCCAAGCGCCAGCGTGGATCATGTCAACGAGTGCCTCAAAGGCTTTCTCCCCGGGGTGACCTACAAGCTGTGGTTCTACGGCGGGGAGGAATGGTACATCACCGCTGATGCAGATGGAACCATTCCCATTCGGGAGGAATGGATGAAGGGGGCTTCGCTGTACTTCATTCGCCCGGCCGAAGGCAGTGTTTTGGAAAGCTACTCCAGAATCGTTACCATCAACAAACGCCCGGCGGCGCCTGCGCCCACGGCCGTCAATGAATCCGTGTCCGGCATGCAGGACGGCAAGCTCACCGGCCTGACGAAGAACAAGGTCTATCAGCTGACCACGGATGGCACCACCTGGGAGAGCAAGACCGCCGACGCCAATGGCGAAATCACCGGGCTTGCCTCCGGCACCTATACGGTGCGTGTGGCGGCAACAAGCAGCAATTTCAGCGGCTTCTCCTCCGATCCGATGACCATCGGCGTGAATGCGTACACGGTCACCTATGCCCCGGGCACCAACGGCACGGGCACCCAGCAGACCGCCACCAAGACCTACGGCACGGCGCTCAAGCTGGAAGGCGCGCTGTTCACCCGCCCGGGCTACACCCAGACCGGCTGGGCGACCACGGACGGCGGCGCAAAGGCGTATGACTTCGGTGCGGACTACACCAACGAGGCGAACATCACGCTCTACCCCGTTTGGGAGATCATCAAGTATCAGCTGACGTATGATCTGACCGGCGGCACGCTGACGACACCCAATCCGGACGCCTACACCGTCGAAACCGAGACGATCACGCTGAACAACCCCATCCGCACGGGCTGCGTATTCACCGGCTGGAGCGGCACCGGGCTGACTGGTGATGACAACATGACCGTCACCATCGCCAAGGGCAGTATTGATAACAGAAGCTACAAGGCGCATTGGCGCTACGCAAATCCCGATCCGCAGATCGACTACGTGAACGAGAAGCTCACGGGGCTTGTCGGCGGCGCGATGTACAACGTCTCCATGACAGGCACGGAGCGTACGATGACCGCCACATCGGACGGCACCCTGCCCATCCAGCCGGAATGGCTGGGCGGGACGGTCAACATCAGCCGCGCCGGTTCTGACGGGGTCGCGAGCAGCGAGCCTGTGGCTGTCCCCGTGCCCAACCGCCCCGCGGCGCCCGTCCCCAGCACAGCGAACGAGACCGTGGACGGCTACAGTGACGGCAAGCTGACCGGACTGAGCGCTGGCATGACCTACGCCATCACGAAGGACGGCGCAGGGCTGCCGGATGTGTCCGCAAACGAGGACGGCGCCATCACCGGACTTACCCCGGGCAGCTACACGCTGCAGCAGAAGGCCGTGGCGGGCCGCAGCTTCGCCAGCGAGGTTTCCGCGCCGGTGGTCATCGGCGTGGGCGTGCCCAACAGCTACACGATCACCTACGCCCCGGGCACCAACGGCACAGGCGCCCCGCAGACTGCCACCAAGACCTACGGCACGCCGCTCAAGCTGGCGAACGCGCTGTTCACCCGCACGGGCTACACCCAGACCGGCTGGGCGACCACGGACGGC
>JAEDKS010000169.1 GCA_016295665.1 Clostridia bacterium | reverse complement strand
CGTCTCTTTCATCATTATACCCTGCCACGCCGGGGATTGCAAGCAGGAAAAGTGTCCGACCGTCACAATCCTGCCGCCATCAGCGCCGCCAGCCCCACGAATCCAGCCCCGGCCCAGGTGCTGACGTGGCGCCATACCCCAGTCCGATTGCCATTTCCCTCCTGCCATTTCCGGCACGGTTTTCTCAAAGGAACCTGCCCCGTTTTCTGTGTGCAAAAAGAGCCGTCACACAGACGACTCCTTTCGCATGGAGCGGGTGATGGGAATCGAACCCACGTGACCAGCTTGGAAGGCTGGGGCTCTACCATTGAGCTACACCCGCAGGGAACGGATACTATTATAGCACAAAAGAGGTGGGGTATGCAACAGGAAATTTTGCAAATCCGTGGGAAATACGAAAAATTTCCGGATTGACAGGCAGGGCCGGGCATGCTATCATAAAGCTAACAGTTAGCCTCGCCGTTCCCCGGCGAGGCGAGAAAAAAAGCACATACCACAGGAGGAACCACCGATGCGTCCCATCCACGGCATCACCTTCGGCTACTGCGCCCCGCGGGGCTTCACCCGGCGGGAGGAATGGCGCACCTCCCTGCGCCTGATGCGGGAGGAAACCGGCTGCGACACCATGGTGCTGGCGGTCGCCGCCCTGCAGGATCACACCTACTCCACCCGCGTGGACTACGAGACCCCGGACGTCATGTCCATGGACGACGTGCGCGCCGTCTGCGCCGAGGCGAAGCGGCTGGGGCTGCGGATCATCATCAAGGCCATGGTCAACTGCCGGGACGGCTACTGGCGGGCCTACATCCGCTTCTTCGACCATGAGGAGCCCTGTGAGCCCACCTGGCGGCAGTGGTTCGACAGCTACACCACCTTCGTCAGCGCCCTGGCGGAGACCGCCAGGGAATGCGGCGCGGAGATGCTCTGCGTGGGCTGCGAGATGGTGGGCACCGACCACCGGGCGGAGGACTGGCGGCGGCTCATCGCGGAGGCCCGGCAGCGGTACGACGGGCTCATCACCTACAACTGCGACAAGTACCAGGAGGAGCACATCACCTGGTGGGACGCGGTGGACGTCATGAGCGCCTCGGGCTACTACCCCATCGGGGAGATCGGGGAAAATCTGGATCGCATCAGCCGGGTCATCGCCCGGGAAAACAAGCCCTACCTGTTCATGGAGTGCGGCTGCCCCAGCCGTGAGGGCAGCGAGCAGCTGCCCAACGACTGGCGCTACGCCGGCGCTCAGAGCAACGCGGCCCAGGCCCGCTGGTGCAGCGCCTTCACCGAGGCGCTGCGCACCCGGCCCCTGATCCAGGGCATGGTCTGGTGGGACTGGAGCGCCCGCCTCTATCCCCCGGAGCACGCCGCCGTCGATGAGGGCTACGGCATCTTCCGGAAGCCCGCCTGTCAGGTGCTCCGGCAGTTTTACGAAACCTGGCCGTGAAAATTTCGTTCCCCTGCCCCCGCCGCGCCCCTTGACAGCGCGCCGGGGGATGCGTAGAATTAACATGTAAGCTAACTGTTAGCTTTACCAAAGGAGTGTTGAATCATGATTGAGCAGCTGAAACAGCACCTGACCGACAAGGTGCTCCCCTTCTGGATGAATCTGCGCGACCCCCGCAACGGCGGCTGGTACGGCTACATGAACTACGACCTGTCCGTGGTGCCCTCCGCCCACAAGGGCTGCATCCTGAACAGCCGCATCCTCTGGAGCTTCGCCACCGCCGCCCGGCTGACGGGCGACGCTTCCTACCGCGCCTGCGCCGAGGAGGCACTGCGCTTCATGGAGCGCTTTGAGGATCCGGACGAGGGCGGCGTGTACTGGTCCGTCACTGCGGAGGGTGAGCCGCTGGACAGGACGAAGCATACCTACTGTCAGGCCTTTGCCATCTACGGACTGGCGGCCTGGGTGCGCCTGACCGGCGACCAGCGGGCGCTGGACAAGGCCATGGCGCTGTTCCACATCATCGAGGACCGCTGCACGGACGAGGGCGGCTACGGCGAGGCCTACAAGCCGGACTTCTCCCCCGAGAGCAACGAGAAGCTGTCCGAGAACGGCGTGATGGCCTCCCGCACCATGAACACGCTGCTGCACGTGCTGGAGGCCTACGCGGAGCTGTACCGCGCCCATCCGGACGAGGAGGTGCGCAGGGCCGGCATTACCTGCCTGGAGCGGTTCCTGAAGGTGATGTACACCCCCGAAAAGCGCCGCCTGGAGGTGTTCTTCGACGCGGACTACCGCCCGCTGCTGGACATGCAGTCCTACGGTCATGACATCGAGGGCAGCTGGCTGATCTGGGACGCGGTGGAGACCCTGCTGCCGGAGGCGGAGCGGGCCCCCTATCAGGCCATGTGCGAGACGCTGGCGGCCTCCGTGTACGACCGGGCCTGGACGGATCACGGCCTGAAGAACGAGTATGTGAACGGTGAGGTCAACGAGACCCGCATCTGGTGGGTGCAGGCCGAGACCGTGCTGGGCTTCGCCAACGCCTGGGCGCTGACCGGCGACAGGAAGTATCTGGACGCGGTGCATCACGAGTGGCAGTACATTCAGGACGTCATCGTCGATCACCGGGCGGGCGGCGAATGGTACTGGTGCTGCGAGGAGAACGGCGCGCCCTTCACTGAAAAGCCCATCGTCGAGGAATGGAAGTGCCCCTATCACAACAGCCGCATGTGCCTGCGCCTGATGGAGAAGGCGCAGGAGGGGCTGACCCTGTAAGCGCCCGGAGGCCAAGCCATGTACTGCATCCTGATCACCGGCGTTCCCGCCGCTGGAAAGAGTACCATCGCCGCCTTCCTCGCTTCCCGGCTCTCCCTGCCGGTCATCTCCAAGGACAGCATCAAGGAGCGGCTGTTCGACGCCATCGGCTTCCAGTCCCGGCAGGAGAAGGTCAGGCTGGGGGTAGCCAGCATGGACATCCAGTACTACGTGGCGGAGCATCTGATGGAGGCCCGGCTGCCCTTCATTCTGGAAAACAACTTTGAGAACATCTCCCGGGCGCCCCTGCTTGCCCTGCTGGAAAAGCACGGCTACCTCGCCGTGACGGTTCATGTCACCGGGGATCTGCGGGTGCTCCATCAGCGCTTTCTCGACCGGGATCGCAGCCCGGAGCGGCATCGCGGTCACGTCGTCAACGATTGCTATCCGGAGAAGCCCGGTTCGCAGCCCGCGCCGCCCCTGTCCTATGAGGGCTATGTGAGCAGCATCAAACGCCGTGGCATGGATGTCTTTACCGCCAACTGCCCTCGTATCGTTGTGGACACCACGGACTTTGCGCAGGTGAACCTGGAGGCGCTTCTCCGGCAGATCATCGAAATCACCAACTCACCGGCTCCATCCAATCCTTAGGCGAATGAGAGGTAACAGCCATGACGGAAATTCTGGTTTCCCCCACCCTGCTCCACCTGCGTAACGACCGCGTCTCCTACGTCATGCACCTGCTGGAGGGCGGCATTCCCATGCACCTGTACTTCGGTGCCCGGGTGGAGTCGCTGAACCCCGTGACGCTGCTGCGGCGCGCCTCCCTGCCCACGGACGGCACCTTCTCCGTGCAGAACTGCGCGCTGGATCATGTGCCGCAGGAGTACCCGCAGACCGGTCTGGGCGAGATGCGCGAGGGCGCGCTGATGGTGCGCAGCCATGACGGCACCCGCACCAGCGACCTGCGCTTCGTGTCTGCGGAGGTCACGGAGGGCAAGCCTGCCCTGCAGGGGCTGCCCGCCACCTTCGGCAAGGGCTGCAAAACCCTTGCCCTGACCCTGCGCGACAGCCTGACGGGTCTCGAAGCGGTGATGTACTACACCGTGTTTGACGACTGCGACGTCATCGCCCGCTCCGTGCGCTTCACCAACACCTCCGACCGTCCGCTTGTGCTGGAGCGTGCCTTCAGCCTGTGCCTGGACATGCCGGATACCCGCTACGATGTCATCACGCTCTCCGGCGCGTGGAGCCGGGAGCGGGAGCTGATTCGCCGCGCCCTGTGCCCCGGCGAGACCAGCGTGAGCAGCCTGCGCGGCGCCTCCAGCCTGCAGGCCTCGCCCTTCCTGGCGCTGTGCCGCCCGGAGACCACCGAGGAGGCGGGCGAGGTGTACGGCATGGCGCTGGTGTACTCCGGCAGCTTCTACGCCGGTGCCTTCTCCGACCACAACCGCACCGCCCGGGTACTGATGGGCATCAACGACCGGGACTTCTCCTGGACGCTGGAGCCCGGTGACACCTTCCAGACCCCCGAGGCGGTGGCGGTGTACAGCACCGCCGGTCTGGGCGGCATGAGCGCCCAGTTCCACCGCCTCTGCGCGGAGCATCTGGTGCGGGGCAGCTATGCCCATGCCGACCGGCCCATCCTGCTGAACAACTGGGAGGCCACCTATTTCGACTTCGACGAGGAGAAGCTGATGAGGATCGCCTCCACCGCCGCGGATGTGGGCGTGGAGCTGTTCGTGCTGGATGACGGCTGGTTCGGTCACCGGGATGACGACACCACCTCCCTGGGCGACTGGACGCCCGACCCGAAGAAGCTGCCCCTGGGGCTCAGGCACCTGGTGGATCGCATTCACGGCCTGGGGCTGAAGTTCGGACTGTGGTTCGAGCCGGAGATGATCTCCCCGGACAGCGACCTGTTCCGCGCCCATCCCGACTGGTGCATCCATGTGAACGGACGCGAGCACATTCAGGGCCGCAACCAGCTCATTCTGGATCTGAGCCGGCCCGAGGTGCAGGACTATGTGTACCACGCCGTAGCCGACGTGCTGGAGGAAAACGGCATCGACTATGTGAAGTGGGACATGAACCGCAACTTTACCAACATTGGCTCGGC
>JAEDKS010000168.1 GCA_016295665.1 Clostridia bacterium | reverse complement strand
CACCACCTTTTCCCCAGTGGGGCAGGGCATCCTGCTGGCGCTCATCGAGGTGGGTGGCCTGGGCTTCATGGTCTTTGCAACGCTCATCATGGGGCTGCTGGGGCGGCGTCTCAGCCTGAAGAACCGGGTGCTGATCCGGGAGAGCATGTCGGGCACCACCCTGTCCGGCCTGGTGGATGTGACGCGGGTGTACGTGTGCATCGCCCTGGGCATCGAGGCGGTGGGGGCGCTGCTGCTGTCCTTCCGGTTCGTTCCGCGCTTCGGCTGGGGGCAGGGCATCTGGTATGCGGTGTTCCATGCCGTCAGCGCCTTCTGTAACGCGGGCTTCGATCTGTTCGGCAACTTCTCCAGCCTGACGTCGTTCTATGACGACCCGCTGGTGGTGCTGACGGTCAGCGCCCTGATCATCATGGGCAGCATGGGCTTTCTGGTCATCTTCGAGGTGCTGCGCGACCGGGGCTCCTGGAAGAAGCTGTCGCTGCACTCCCGGGTGGCGCTCATCGCCACCGCCGGGCTGCTCCTGGGGGGCAGCCTGCTCTTTGCGCTGATCGAGTGGGACAACCCCGCCACCCTGGCGGTGGAGGGCAGCACGGTGGGCAGCAAGCTGCTGGGCGCCTTCTTCCAGTCCGTGACCATGCGCACGGCGGGCTTCAACACGATTGATCTGGCGGGGATGACCGGCGCGGGCAAGCTGGTGGCGGTGGTGCTGATGTTCATCGGCGCGTCGCCGGCCTCCACGGGCGGCGGCGTCAAGACCACCACGGTGGCGCTGGTCATGCTGGTGGTCTGGAGCGTGATCCGGGGCAACGAGGACGTGACCGCCCTGAAGAAGCGCCTGCCCGAGGAGCTGGCGCGCCGGGCCCTGACGATTGTCACCATCTCCATGCTGCTGACGCTGGCGGGCACCATCGTGCTGGCCTGCATCGAGCGGGACGGGGTGCCGTTGATCGACCTGCTGTTTGAGACCACCAGCGCGGTGGCGACGGTGGGCGTGTCCGCGGCGGGAACCCCAAGCCTCTCCCCGGTGAGCCGCGCCTTCATCATCCCGATGATGTACTTCGGACGCGTCGGCCCCCTGACCATGGCGCTGGCCTTCGCCAACCGGCAGAACAACACGAAGAACCGCGTCCGCTATCCCGAGGAAAGAATCATGATCGGATAAAACCGGATCATCAACGGAGGAAATGCCAATGAGAAAGCAAAAGCAGTTTCTGGTGCTGGGACTGAGCCGCTTCGGCTCCAGCGTGGCCCGCGCACTCTGCGAGATGGGCCACGAGGTGCTGGCGGTGGATCGAGACCCGGAGGCGGTGGAGGCCATCGCCCCCTATGTGACCCAGAGCGTTCAGGCCGACGCTACCGATGAGGAGGTGCTGCGCTCCTTTGAGCCCGCCAGCTTCGACGCGGCGATTGTAGCCATCGGCGGCGTGGACGTGGCGGACTCCATGCTCGTGTCCCTGCTGTGCAAGGAGGCGGGCGTGCCCTATGTGGTATCCAAGGCGATTGACGAGCTGCACGCGAAGGTGCTGCGGAAGATCGGCGTGGATCGGGTGGTGTTCCCGGAGCGGGACATGGGACAGCGGCTGGCGAAGGCGCTGGTAATGCCCGGCATCCTTGAGATGATGGAGCTGGCGGACGACTACCAGATCGCGGAGGTGCTGGTGCCGGACGGCTGGATCGGGCGCAGCCTGGTGCAGCTGAACATCCGGCGGGTCTACCATGTGAACGTGCTGGCGATTCACCGTGGCAAGGCGTTCGTGGCCTCGCCCCTGGCGGACACCGTGTTCCAGCAGGGCGATGTGGTGCTGCTCCTGGGCAAGCAGGATGACATCGACTCCATCGACAGCCAGCGGAGGGGATCGTGACGATGAGCGGAAGGCCTGAGGTGGACTTCACCGCGCCCGAGGCGCAGCCGTTCCTGTTCCGGGGCGGCGACCACGGCGTGCTGCTGGTGCATGGCTTCACGGGCAGCGTGGCCCACATGCGCCTGCTGGGGGAGCACCTGCGGGACGCGGGCTTCACGGTGCAGGGCATCAACCTGCCGGGGCACGCCACCCGCCTGGAGGATATGCGCGGCTGTACCGGGCAGGATTGGCTCCGGGCGGCCCGGGAGAGCCTGGACGCGCTGTGGAGGGAGTGCCGGTACGTCAGCGTGGCGGGCCTGAGCATGGGTGGTGTGCTGACGCTGCTGCTCGCCGCGCAGACTGAGGTCACAGCGGCGATTCCCATCTCGGCGCCCATGGGCGTGCAGAACAGGCTGATGCCCTTCGCGGGCCTCGCGGCGCCCTTCGTGCGGGAGGTGCGCTGGCGCGGGGACGAGCATCGGCAGACCTGCCTGGAGCAGCGCTATGACCTGGGCTACACCGGCTTCCCGACCCGCTCCGCCGCGGAGCTGAACCGCCTGATGAAGCAGGCCCGGCGGAGCCTGTCCGCCGTCACCTGCCCGCTGCTGGTGGTGCAGAGCCACGCGGACGAGACGATTGCCCCCGCCAGCGCGGACATCATTATGCAGGGCGTGTCCAGCCGCGTGAAGCGGACGCTGTGGCTGAACGACGTCCCCCATGTGTGCACCATCAGCCGGGAGCATCCCCGGATTGCGGCGGAGATGATCCGCCTGCTGCGGGATGCGGAGCGGCTGAACGGAAAATGAGCAAAGCAAAGCGCCGCCGCAGAACCACCCCTGTGGCTGCGGCGGCGCTTTTATCATACTCACGCCCCGGCGGAGAGCTTCTCCAGCTCTTTGGGCACGGACAGGAACAGCAGCATGCCGATCACGAACATGCACAGCACCGGGACCACGCCCAGGAACACCTGCCCCGTGGCGCTCCACATGATGGAGAACAGCGAGGGGCCGATGATGGCGGAGAACTTGCCGAAGATGTCGTAGAAGCCGAAGAACTCGTTGGCGGCCTCTGCGGGCACCAGCTTGCCGTAGAAGCTGCGGGAGAGGGCCTGAATGCCGCCCTGCGCGGTGCCCACCAGCGCCGACAGCGCGATGAAGCCGCCCAGCAGCGCGCCGCTGCCCAGACGGGACAGGGGCTCCAGCAGCAGCGCCGTGAAGCACACGATGATGTAGGTGACGATGCCCAGCAGGATGGTGCTGCGCACGGAGTAGCGCTGGGCGAGCTTGCCGTAGAGGATGGCGCAGGGGAAGGCGATGAGCTGCAGCACCATCAGAATCACGATCAGGTCGGTGCTGTTCAGGCCCATGTTCAGACCGAACACCGTCGCCATATGGATGATGGTGCCCACGCCGTCGATGTAGAAGAAGTAGGCCAGCATGAACCGGAGCAGGGGCTTGTTCTTCGCGATCTGCTTCCCGACCTGGAGGATGCGGGAGAAGGTCTGCTTCAGCACATTCCCCTTCTGGGGCATCGAGTGGCGCTGATGCACGTGGCGCCACATGGGAACCGTGAACACCAACCACCACACGGCGGTGATGAGGAACGAGATCTGGCAGGCCTGCACGGAGGTGATGTGGAACAGGTCGGGCATCATGATGAGCACCATGCTCATGAGGAGCGGAATGGTGCTGCCGCCGATGTAGCCCAGGGCGAAGCCGTAGGTGGACACCATGTCCATGCGCTCGGGGGTGGTCACGTCCGGCAGGAAGCCGTCGTAGAACACGCAGGAGCCGTTGAAGCCGATGGTGCCGATGACATAGAACACCAGCATGATCTGCCACTGCGCCGTGAAGCCCAGGGCGGCGGTGGCGGCGATGCCCAGCAGGGCAAAGATGGTGAACAGCCGCTTCTTCCAGCCCGGGTAATCGCCCAAGGTGCCAAAGACGGGCGCGCAGATGGCGCAGATGAAGGTGGCGATGCTGGTGGCATAGCCCCACCAGCTGCCGGCGACCACATCGCCCTGGGTCAGGGTGGTGTAGAAGTTGGGCAGGATGATGGCGGAGATGATGGCGGCGAAGGCGGAGTTGGCCCAGTCATACATGATCCAGCTCCGCTCCACGCGGGTAAATCGCTTGAGCATAGAAACGGCTCCCTTCTGTACACGGCCTACGCAGGCTGCTTCCATTATAGCACAGGATGGTGCCGTTGCAAGCGTTTTCACGGGGATTTTACGGTCTGTTCGGCGGAAAAGCACAGGAAAGCGCAAACTTCGGGGGAAAATAACTTGTATGCTATTGTATTTCTTTTGATGATGTGTTATAATGGCGCCGTGCTTTTGCATAGGCTGTAGGAGAGAGAACCGCAACGGAGCACCCGCGTCGAAAAAACAGTCGTACAGCCGGCAGAACGGAACAAAAACGAAGCATGAAGGAGCATTCATCATGGGAAGATATTTTGGCACGGACGGCTTCCGCGGTGAGGCCAATGTGAACCTGACGGCGGATCACGCCTATACGGTGGGACGATTCCTGGGCTGGTACTACGGGGAAGTGAAGCGCCGCGCCGGGCAGGAAGAGCCCGCCCGCATCGTCATCGGCAAGGACACCCGCCGCTCCAGCTACATGTTCGAGTACGCGCTGGTGGCGGGCCTGACGGCTTCCGGCGCGGACGCCTACATGCTGCATGTGACCACCACCCCCTCGGTGGCGTACGTGACCAACATGGATGACTTCGACTGCGGCATCATGATCTCCGCCAGCCACAACCCCTTCTACGACAACGGCATCAAGCTCATCAACCACAACGGCGAGAAGATGGACGAGGAGACCATCGCCCTCATCGAGGACTACCTCGACGGGAAGCTGGTGCTCTGGGGTGAGGAGATCAAGACGGTGCCCTTCGCGCATCGCGGCAGGATCGGCGCGACGGTGGACTACGTGTCCGGTCGCAACCGCTACATCGGCTACCTGATCTCCCTGGGCATGTTCTCCTTCCGTGGGCTGAAGATCGGTCTGGACTGCGCCAACGGCTCCTCCTGGAACATCGCCAAGTCCGTGTTTGATGCCCTGGGCGCCAAGACCTACGT
>JAEDKS010000167.1 GCA_016295665.1 Clostridia bacterium | reverse complement strand
CTGCCAACTGAGCTAATGGGTCATACATGCTGGGGTGGCAGGGCTCGAACCTGCGCATGAGGGAGTCAAAGTCCCTTGCCTTACCACTTGGCTACACCCCAACGCAAGCGATTCCAACCGCACATGCAGCAGACCAGAAAGATGGGGTGAGTACTGGGACTCGAACCCAGGGTCTTCAGAGCCACAATCTGACGCGTTAACCAACTACGCTATACCCACCATATCATGCGCGCCTGGAGGGGCTCGAACCCCCGACCCACGGCTTAGAAGGCCGTTGCTCTATCCAACTGAGCTACAGGCGCATGACCGCAGGACAGTATGTCCATCAAGGTGCATCCATGTCAGGCGAAACCTCCGAGCCGGGGCACCGCTGACAGGAAGTGATTATAGCAGATCCGGGGCCGGATGTCAATACATTTTACCACAAAATTTTTGACGGTGCCGCGAAAAAGGGGCGGAAGTGCCGCCCCTCATCTGCTGCGCATGTCCTCGTCCACCCCGCGCTTCCATGTCTCGTCCATCGCCTCGCAGCTCCGCACGCAGGTCACCGCCCGGTCTATGGCCTCGTAGCTGCGCCGGGTGCCCACCGGGTCACTGCGGTAGGTCACCGCCCGATCCCGCCGAATGCCGTACCGGGCAGCCGTCTCCGGCGCGTCGATGTTCGCGCCCAGGAAGATGAACTCCCAGCCGTACTTCTCCTGCTCGTGGGCGATCATCGCCCGCACCTGCTTCGCGTCGTAGCGGCGGCTGGCGTTCTCCTCGCCATCGGTGATGATGACAAACAGCGTGTGCTCCGGGCGATCCTCCTCCCGGGCGTAGCGGTGCACCCGGGTGATGTGGCGAATGGCATCCCCCACCGCGTCCATCAGCGCCGTGCCGCCGCCCACCCGGTACTGTGTCCCGGTCATGGGCTCCACCCGGCGGATGTCCACCCTGTCGTGCAGCACCGTGCTCCCGCTGCTGAACAGCACCGTGGATACGTACGCTTCCCCCGGGGCCTGCCGCTGCTTCTCCAGCATGGCGTTGAAGCCGCCGATGGTGTCCCGTTCCAGCCCCGCCATGGAGCCACTGCGGTCAAGAAGAAAAACCAGCTCCGTCAAACCCTTTCTCATCAGGCATCCTCCTCGTCGTATGTGCTCGTCCCTTCGGACAGCCTGATGATACCACATTTCCTGAAGGCCGTGGTCGCCTGAGAAGCGACATGTATCAGTCCATGGACGCCCCCAGCGTGGGCTGGTGGTGGTCGAACAGCGCCGCGTTGATCTCGTAGATGTCGTACTCCCCCTGGCGCAGGTAGTACTCGACGATGATGTCCCCCCGGCTGCTGTGGGTCAGGGCATAGCCCGCCCTGCCCAGCAGCTCCCGGGTCTCCGGCAAGGTCAGCTCCAGCGCCACCGCCAGCGCCAGGGCCGTGGTCTTTTTCGGCTGATAGCCCGGGTCGTTGCGAATCTTCGAGAACAGCTTCCGGTCGATGTTGGCCCGCCAGTAGCACGTCTTTGGCGTCATGCCCTTCTCCTTCAGCTTGCGCATGACCATCTGGGAGAAGCTCTCGTCCACCCGGGCCAGCGCATCCTCCAGCGCCTCGTCCGACACACAGGGCGCACAGGCACAGGGCGCCTCCGGCTCGATGAACGTCTCCGCGTCCCGGCTCGTCTGCCGGACGGGAGCGCGCCGCAGGACAGGCCGGCGATCGGGATGGGCCTGCACATAGTTGTCGTCGATGAAGCTCTCCAGCTGGGGCACGACCTGCCGGCTTGCCCGCACGGCATCAATGCCGAACAGCACGAGAAAGACGGTCATGGCTCCCTCCCCGTCCCGCTCCAGCAGGAAGCCGGTGATGGCATCCAGCGCGGTGCGGAGGGCCGCCTCCCGGGGAAAGCCGAAGTGGCCCGAGGAAATCAGCGGGAAGGCCACCGTCTCCAGCCCCTGCGCCTGCGCCAGCGTCAGACACGCCCGGTAGCAGCCCGCCAGCGCCTCGCGCTCCCCTGCCCTGCCGCCCCGCCATACCGGGCCGACGGTGTGGATGACATACCGGCAGGGCAGGCCGAAGCCCGGGGTGAGCTTCGCCTCCCCGGTGGCACAGCCGCCCAGCGCCCGGCACGCCTGTGCCAGCGCCGGCCCTCCGGCCCGAAAAATGGCCCCCGAGACCCCGCCCCCGGGGCACAGGGCATGGTTCCCCGCGTTCACGATGGCATCCACCCGCATGTGCGTCAGATCGTTCCGCAGAATCTGAATCGGCATACCGTTCCTCCCGTCCGGCCCTTCCCGTGGAAGGCGCCGCGTTTCGTCCTGCTTCCATGATAGCACACCACGCCGGGCAGCACAAGCGCCATTCGATGATTGGGGGCCTTCTCTGCAGAGGAGATTACCCCGCACGCACAAATCCGGGC
Organism: Clostridia bacterium; assembly: GCA_016295665.1. Taxonomy (GTDB): domain Bacteria; phylum Bacillota; class Clostridia; order Christensenellales; family Aristaeellaceae; genus HGM11604. The sequence continues at coordinate 2,613 of JAEDKS010000167.1, read as the reverse complement.
TTCACGACTTGCAATGCCGGGCCGATTGTGCTATCATCAAGCCAGCCCTCCCCGGGGGGCACAGGCACAGGAAGGGGCGAAAGGATGCTCAATCAGTTTTCACGAACGGAGCTGCTGCTGGGCCGGGAGGCCATGGAGCGGCTCGCCGGAAGCCGGGTCGCGGTGTTCGGCATCGGCGGCGTGGGCGGCTATGTGTGCGAGGCGCTGGTGCGCAGCGGCGTGGGCGCGATCGACCTGGTGGACGATGACCGGGTCTGCCTCACGAACCTGAACCGGCAGCTCATCGCCACCCGCAAAACCGTGGGCAAGTACAAGGTGGACGTGATGCGGGAGCGCATCCTGGACATCAACCCGCAGGCGCAGGTGGTGACGCATCCCTGCTTCTTCCTGCCGGAGAACGCCGGGGACTTTCCCTTTGAAAGCTACGACTACGTGGTGGACGCGGTGGACACCGTCACCGCCAAGCTCTCGCTGGTCATGACCGCCCGGGAGAAGGGCGTGCCCATCATCAGCTGCATGGGCGCGGGCAACAAGCTGGACGCCAGCCGCTTCCGCGTGTCGGACATCTACGAGACGAGCGTGGATCCCCTCGCCCGGGTCATGCGGCGGGAGCTGAAGCGCCGTGGCGTGGAGGCGCTGAAGGTGGTCTGGTCGGACGAGCCGCCCCTCCGCCCGCTGGAGGACATGGCCATCAGCTGCCGCTACCACTGCATCTGCCCGCCGGGCACCAAGCGCCACTGCACCGACCGCCGGGACATCCCGGGCAGCACGGCCTTCGTACCGCCCGTGGCGGGGCTGATCATCGCGGGCGAGGTCATCCGCGACCTGACCGCCCAGGCCACCGCCGCCGCCCGCGCCGCGCAGGCTGAACGGGACGCAACCGCGCCGGACTGAGCCCACCCCGGGCCACCCCGGCTGCGTCCCGATTGTTTTTTGATTGTATTGTCTATTGACATGGTGGATTTATTTTGATAAGATATGCCCAACCCGCTGAGGGAACCATCACGAAGGGAGGCAGGGCCGATGAAGGCGAGGCGCTACGGAATGTGCTGCTGTCTGTGCATGTGTTGTGACGCGTGCACTCCTTTGTCGTGCGCCTGCTCCGGGTTCTGACGGGCACCATACGCGCATACAAGGGAGGCACGGGCTGTGTCTCCCTTTTCCTTTGCGCCACGCACGGTCGGTGCGCGGATGGCGGACAGATTGGAGGCTTGTGCATGATCCGAATCGAGCACGCGGTCAAGACCTTCTCCGGCAAGACCGGGGAGGTACACGCGCTGCGGGATGTCTCCCTGCACGTGGAAAAGGGCGACATCTATGGTATCGTAGGCTTTTCAGGGGCGGGCAAATCCACGCTGCTGCGGCTGGTGAACCGGCTGGAGACCCCCGACGGCGGCTCCGTGACCGTGGAGGGCCGCGACCTGGCGACGCTCTCCCGGCGGGAGATGCAGGCCTGGCGCCGCAAGATCGGCATGGTATTCCAGCAGTTCAACCTGCTGGAGAGCAAGACCGTCCGGCACAACATCGCCATTCCCATGCGGATGGCGGGGGTGCCGAAGGAGCAGATCAACCGGCGCATCGACGAGGTGCTCCGCTTCGTGGAGCTGGAGGACAAGCGCGATGCCTATGTGAGCCAGCTCTCCGGCGGACAGAAGCAGCGCGTGGGCATCGCCCGGGCGCTGGCTACCAGCCCCGACATCCTGCTCTGCGACGAGGCCACCTCCGCCCTCGACCCCCAGACCACCGATGCCATCCTCGCCCTGCTCAAGCGCGTGAACCGGGAGATGGGCATCACCATTCTGCTCATCACCCACCAGATGCAGGTCATCCAGCGCATCTGCACCAAGGTGGCGGTCATGGAGGCGGGCCGCGTGATCGAGAAAGGCAGCGTGCTGGAGGTGTTCGGCAGACCCAAGTCCGAGATCACCCGGCGCTTCGTTCGCACGGTCATCAGCGACCGGATTCCCTCCAGCTTTCTGGACGTCATCGCCGCCGAGCAGCGCCCCTTCCGCGTGGAGATGCTGAAGTTCATCGGCGACGCCGTGCAGGAGCCCGTCATCGCCGCCCTGTGCCGCCGGGAGGGGCTGGAGGTCAACATCGTGGGTGCCACCATGCAGGAGCTGCAGGACAGCGTCATGAGCATCTTCATCCTCCAACTCATCGGCGATGAGGCCCACCTGCACGCGGCGGAGGAGATCATCGACCGGACGGGCGCCCTGCGGGAAAGGATGGAGGAATCGGTATGGAAAGCATCCTGACACAGAAGATCTTCGGCATCAAGGTCAGCCGCCTGCTGCTCAACTGCCAGCAGACGCTCTACATGGTGGCCTGGGCGCTGCTCATCGGCACGGTGCTGGGGCTGGTGCTGGCGCTGCTGCTGGTGCTGTGCCGCAAGGGGGGCCTGCTGCAGAACCGGGTCGTGTACGCGGTGGTGAACACCTATGTGAACATCGTGCGCTCCGTGCCCTTCGTCATCCTGCTGGTCACCATCATGCCCCTGACCCGCGCCATCATGGGCACCACCATCGGCAGCACCGCCGCGCTGGTGCCGCTGGTCATCTACATCAGCCCCTACCTGGCGCGGCTGCTGGAAAACAGCCTGCTGGAGGTCAG
>JAEDKS010000014.1 GCA_016295665.1 Clostridia bacterium | reverse complement strand
CGAAGTCCTCGCCGGGGAACAGCAGTCGCTTGCCGTAGTTGATGGAGCCGCCGGCGGACTGGATGGAGCCCAGGCAGGTGTAGGGCGCTTCGGTGGGGCAGGGGCCGAAGCTGAGCCCCGTGCCGGGCCGGATGTCCCGGGAGGTGGTCAGCACCACCTGCGCGGTGCCCGTGGAGAGGAATATCCCATGCGCCTGCAGGGCGCCGGCGGCATAGGCCGCGCAGACGTGGTCGTGTCCGCTCAGGCAGACGGGGGTGCCCGCCCTCAGCCCGCAGATGGGCCGCGCCAGATACCCGGCGATCGCGCCCTGCGCAATCAGCTCGGGGAAGCATGCCTCCGAGAGGCCCAGCGAGGCCAGAAACCCGCTGTCCCAGCGACCGGAGCGGATGTCCACGCAGGCGGTGCGCGCCGCCATGCTCACGTCCTCCGTGCGGCTTTGGCACAGCAGGCTGCACGCGTAGGCGCACAGCCCCATCCACAGGATGCGATCCCGGTCGTACGTCCCCCGCTCCAGCAGCGTGAGCAGCTTGTAGATACCGTACTTGTAGCTGTCCGGCAGGCCCGTCACGTTATGACGTGCCCGGAAGCGCACGTCCTCCCGGAGACGCCGGAAGGTGGGCACGGCCCGGCGGTCGAACCAGGGCCAGATGTTGCTCAAGGGGCGCAGGGAGTCCCTGTCCACCAGCAGCCCGGCCTCCGCCATGCCGGTGAGGGCCACCAGGGAAACGTGCGCCCTGCCGTCCTCCGGCAGCTGCTCAAGCAGCGAGGTCAGGTGTGCCAGAACGGCGCCGCTGTCATAGCAGGGCTCGCCCTCCTCCTGAATGACCGGCGTGGGAATGCGTGAGAGATGACAGAGCTGACCGTCCCTGTGAAAGAGCGCGGCCTTCCAGCTCGTCGTCCCCAGGTCGATGGCAAGGATCATGAAGCAGGCCTCCTGTGTGTGCCCGCGCCCGGCGCGGCAGCTGTTGCTATGGTCATTATACCCTCTGCTTTCCCTTTCGTCAATCGCAACTTGCCCCAAATCGGGTCAAAAAATCAAAAATTTTCAAAATGTGTCAAAATTTCTGCCACTGCTCTTGACAAAACGAGCGGAATGGTGCATATTATTGGTATATCACGGCTGCCCATGAACGCATCCCGCAGGTCGGGAGGGGTCAGTCCGTCAGGGAGGAGAAAACAAATGGACAGGAAGCTGTATATGATTGGAAACGCCCATCTTGACCCCGTGTGGCTGTGGCGCTGGCAGGACGGCTATGAGGCGGCCCGGGCTACCTTCCGCTCGGTGCTGGAGCGGATGAAGGAATATCCGGATTTCATCTTTACCTCGGCGGCGGTGTGCTACTACGAGTGGATTGAGCACAGCGATCCCGCGATGTTCGAGGAAATCCGGCAGCGCGTGCAGGAGGGGCGCTGGAAAATGGTGGGCGGCTGGTGGATTCAGCCGGACTGCAACATCCCCTCCGGCGAGAGCTTCGCACGGCAGGCGCTGGTGGCGCAGCGCTATCTGAAGGAGAAGTTCGGCGTCATGGCCCGGACGGGCTATAACGTGGATTCCTTCGGTCATTCCGGCGCGCTGCCGAAGATCCTGCGGATGAGCGGCATGGACCGGTATGTGTACATGCGCCCGGGCATCCATGAGCGGGCCTATCCCGCGTGGACGTTCCGCTGGCAGAGCCCGGAGGGGGAGGCGGTCACGGCCTTCCGCATCCCCTATGAGTACTGCACCTGGCCCGACGCGATTGCGGCCCATGTGGATCGCTGTGCCAACGAAATCAGCGATGACAACGGCATGATGTGCTTCTATGGCGTGGGCAACCATGGCGGCGGGCCCACGAAGAAGAACATTGAAAGCATTCACGCGCTGGATGGGACGAATGGCGTCAGCCTGCGCCTGTCCGACCCGGACGCGTTCTTCGATCAGGTGAAGGGCGAGCTTCCCGTGGTGGGCGGCGATCTGCTCCATCATGCCAGCGGCTGCTATGCCGCCCACTCGGGCGTGAAGCGCTGGAACCGACAGGCGGAGAACCGGCTGGTGACTGCGGAGAAGTGGGCCACCGCCGCCGGGAAGCTCTGCGGCGGGCGCAATCGCCACGAGGAGCTGACCGCGGCATGGAAGAAGGTGCTTTTCAATCAGTTCCATGACATCCTGGCAGGCACGTCCATCTGCGAGGCCTATGACGATGCCCGGCAGGACTTCGGCTATGCCCTGTCCGTGGCGGACGATGTGACCAACGAGGCGCTGCAGGTGCTGGCGGGACAGATCGAGGTGCCCTTCGTGGAGGGGGCGCAGCCGTACGTGGTGTTCAACCCCCACGCCTTTGATGCCCGGATGCCCGTGCAGATTGAGATGGCGGACCGGAAGGGCGAGTTCCTGCTGCTGGACAGCGAGGGCAATCAGGTGCCCTGGCAGAAGCTGACGGCCTCTGCTGCCGCCAACGGGCGTGCCCGGCTGTGCTTCGTGGCGGAGGTGCCGGCGATGGGCTGGGCGCGTTACCTGCTGGTGCCCGTTCCCTGCGAGGAGCCGGTGGCGGTGCCCATCCCGGAAGTTGAGGATCAGACCCCGGTGCTGGAGAACGATCAGGTGCGCATGGAGCTGGACGGCACCACCGGCGAGATCATCTCCCTGGTGCTGAAGGCCACCGGCGAGGAGCTGCTCCGGGCACCGTCCGGCACGCTGATCTTCGAGGATACCAGCGACACCTGGTCCCATGGCAAGTTCCACTTCACGGGCAGCGCGGAGCCCATCGACAGCGTGCGGGTGCGCGTGGTGGCGGATGGCCCCGTGCAGCGCACCATCCGTGTGACCCAGACCCGGGGCATGAGCCGCATCATCCGGGACTACACCCTCTACCGTGAGCTGCCGCAGGTGTACATCCGGGTGCGCGTGGACTGGCGGGAGACGCAGAAGTGCCTGAAGTTCGCCTATCCGCTGCGGATGAACTACCTGCATGTCCGCGCCCAGGCGCCCTTCGGCTATGCCGACCGCGAGCTGGACGGCGAGGAATACCCGATGCAGGAATGGGTGGATGCCAGCGGCTGCACCTCCGGCATGGAGACGCGTCCCTCGGGTCTTGCCATTCTCAACGACGGCAAGTACGCCTACGATGCCCATGACCGCACGCTGTTTTTCACGGTGCTGCGCAGCCCCTATTACGCCAACCATGACCCGAAGGTGGTGGAGCCCGGCAGCGAGGAGTATCCGGTGGTGGATCAGGAAAGGCAGGAGTTTGGCATGGTGCTTCTGCCGCACACGGATGGACAGGTGATGGCCCGTCTGGACGAGGAGGCGGCCCTGCTCAACGCGCCCATGACGATTCTGCCCGAGTATGCGCATGCGGGCACGCTGCCCCCGAAGCACTCCCTGCTCCATGTGTCCGGCTCGGTGATGCTGGACGCGATGAAGGAGGCGGAGGACGGCTCCGGTGACGTGATTCTTCATCTCCATGAAACCGCCCGTCACGAGACGGAGGCGAAGCTGTCCATGCCCCTGTTTGGCATGGAGACCGAATGGCACTTTGCGCCGGGCCAGCTCCGGGTGCTTCGCATTGCGCCGCAGGAGAAGAAGGTCACGGAAAATAATCTGCTGGAGATGACTTTTTTCTGAAAATTGCTGACAAAACGTGGCTTTTGTGCTATAATGCCAGTGACGAAACCTGCAGGCATCCCGGTTGGGAAAACGTATAACGTATGGGGAAAGGAAAGAGAAACATGATACCAGCTATTCGACGTCAAAAGCTGCTCGATCTGCTGAAGGATCATCAGCTGCTTTTCCTGCCGGAAATCATCGAGGCCATGGACAGCTCCGAGTCTACCGTGCGCCGCGACCTGAAGACGCTGGCAAAGTGCGGCGAGGTGGAGCTGCTGCGCGGCGGTGGCGTTCAGCTGCCCAAGCGGAACATGGAGATGAACATTCACGTCAAGATGCAGCTGAACAAGGAGGAGAAGCAGCGTATTGCCGCGGCTGCGGGCGCGCTCATCAACCCCGGGGACATCGTGTTTCTGGATCCCTCCAGCGTGAACTATCTGCTCATTGACTACATCACCGCAGACCATGTGACCGTAGTGACCAACTCCATTACCCATATGAGCAAGCTGCTGGAGAAGGACATCCCGTGCATCATGATCGGTGGCGAGATCAAGAAGAACACCTCCTCCTGCATCGGCCCCATGGCGGAGCGTATGCTGAAGGATCTGCGCTTCTGCAAGTGCTTCCTGGGCGCCAACGGCATCACCCGGGATGCGGGCATCACCAACCACGACCCCAAGGAGCAGTCCATCAAGCATCTGGCGATCCGCAATTCCGCCGCAACCTACTTCCTGCTGGAGTCCGCAAAGCTGGGCACCGTGGCGATGTGCAAGGTGGCGGACGTGGACGCCCACATCGTCATCACCGACGCGGTGCTGCAAGGGCTGGAGGATATGGACAACATCATCGTGGCGGGCAAGGACGATTGAATCAGGCATTCATCAAGCAACGCATCTCCGACGGGCGGGGATGCGTTTTTCTGGTACGGAGGGATCAGGCGGAAAGAAAAACAGCGTCTCCCCGATCCGGAAAGGCGCGGGGAGACGCCGGAATGTGTGGGATTACCAGGTGCGGGAGCTGAGCTGACGGAACTGCGCCACGGTGGAAACATGGGCGTTCAGGCCGCCGTCCACGGTCATCACCTGACCGGTCACGTAGCTGCTCTCGTCAGAGCCCAGGTACACGCACATATGGCCGATGTCCTCGGGGCAGCCATAGCGGTTGACCATGATGTTGCTCAGGAAGATGTCCTTCAGCGCCTGCGGCACATGCGCCTCGTTCTGCGGGGTGACGATCAGGCCCGGACGCACGCAGTTGCAGCGGATGTTCTGCTTGCCGTACTGCAGGGCGGTGGACTTGGTCAGCATATCCACGCCGGCCTTGGCGCAGGCATAGGCGGTGGAGCCCAGGTCGCCGCCGCAGGAGGCCATGGAGCCGATGTTCACGATGGAGCCGCCGCCATTCTTCTTCAGGTAGGGCAGCACGCACTTGATGGCATAGAAGGTGCCGCGCATGTCGCTCTGGAACACGGCGTCCCACATCTCGAGGGTCAGCTCATCCACGCGACCGTCCTTCAGGCCCACGTTGGCGGCGTTGTTCACCAGAATGTCGATCTTGCCGTACTTGGCCTCGGTGTCGGCAAAGAGGCTCTCGATGCTGGAGGGATCGGTGATGTCCATGAAGTGGTAGGATGCCTCACCGCCGGCCTCCTTGATGGCGTCCACCACCGCCTGGCCCTTTTCCTGGCGGCGTCCGCAGATGACAACCTTAGCGCCCTCGGCGGCGTACAGCTTGGCGATGCCGATACCGATGCCGCTGGTGGAGCCGGTAACGATGGCGACCTTGTCCTGAAGTCTGTTCATAAAGTGATTTCCTCCTTCTGTTGCACTGTTCTGGCATTGGCAAATTGCCCATGTAAGCATATCTTACCATAAAACACGTGTTTTGTCCAGCGGAATCTGTCCGAAGCGCGGCCCGCCCGTCAGGGCGTGGTGTCACGCGTCCGTCAGCCCATCAGCCCGGCAAGTCCGGAGACGACCTCGGGGGAGAAGGCAGGTAGCAGGGGATGGCCCATCAGCTGCAGCACCAGATAGACCAGACCCAGCACGGCAACGTACAGCGCGAACCAGTTCAGCGAGATGCGGTTGATGAGCGCCAGCATGAAGCGGATAGCCAGATAGCCGACCACCGCGGCGACCACGATGCCCGTCAGCATGGGGAGAACCTCAAAGTTGGCAAACCAGCCCAGCTCGATGGCCTCCTTGCCCTCCAAGAGGAGGCTGCCGGCGATGGCGGGGGCGCACATCATGAAGGAGAACTTCGCGGCAGCCTTCCTGTCCAGCCCGGACAGCACGCCGCCGGTGATGGTGGAGCCGCTGCGGCTGACGCCGGGCAGCAGCGCCAGCGCCTGGAAGCAGCCCATGACCAGCGCGTTCCCGAAGCCGGGAACCTCCCGGCCCTGCGCCCGGCGGCTGCTGACCGCCTCGGTGACCAGCAGGAAAACGGCGGTGATCAGGAAGGAAACACCCAGGAACCAGCCGGTGCCGAAGCTGTCGTCCAGCCCGAGCACATGCACGACAAGCGCGGGGATGGAGGCCAGAATCAGCATGGCCCACAGCTTCCGCTGCTGCACGGGATGGCGGAGCATGGCCCACCAGTCCTTCCAGAACACGATGATGATGGGCATCAGCGTGCCGACGTGCAGCAGCACGTCCAGCAGCATATATGCGTCGTTGGTGCGGTCAAAGCCCATCAGCAGCTGGGCGAAAAGCAGATGACCGCTGGAGGAGATGGGGAGGAACTCGCCCAGCCCCTGCACCAGTCCCAGCAGGGCAGCTTCCAGAATGCTCATTGTGCGATCTCCTTTCAGTTGCGGATGGAGGGCGCGGACAGGGCGGCCCTGGCGATGGGAACGCTCCGGCGCAGCGCCTCCGGCGTCTTGACCTCCAGCACGATGCGGGCACCGCAGGCCTGTGCCATGGCGAACCGGGCGCGCCAGTCCATTTCGCCGTCGTCCAGCGCCAGATGGGGATGCGTGCCGAGGGCATCATGCCCGTGCATGTGCCACAGCTTCGACCGGTGCGCCTCGTAGAAGGGCAGGTCCTGATTGCGGATGGCGTGGTCATGACCGATGTCCAGCGTCAGCCCGATGCAGGGGGACTGCAGCAGCGTTTCCAGCGCCGCTTGCTCCCAGGGCAGGAAGCCGCCGGTGTTCTCGATGCAGAGCCGGGTCTTTGTTCCCATCAGCACGCGCTCCGCCATCGCCCGCAGCTCCTCCACATGCATCCGGTGCCGGTCGCCGTATTGCTCATACATGAACACGATACGCTCCGGCAGCGTGACATAGACGCCCCGCGCCATATGCAGGTTCACCGTGGGCATTCCGGTGTCCGCCGCCAGGCGCAGCGCCCGCTCCAGACTGCCGAGCCACGCCTGCCGGACCGACTCGTCAAAGGCGAAGGGATTGCACTCCTCATCGGCGTGCAGGGTGAAGAACAGCCCATGCGCCGCTGCCAGGCGGCGGAGCGCCGGGGCGCTCAGCACGTCCAGGGAGCAGTCCGGAAAGCTGTTGTTCAGCTCCACGAAGTCCAGCCCCAGCTCCTCCGCCAGGCGGCAGCAGCCCTCCACCGAGGGCGTGTCCATCAGAAAGGGCATACCAAGCTGTGTCATAGGTGCTCCTTGTTTACTGCGCCTCATCGGCGTACACGATGTCGTCCCGAAGCCGGTAGAGCGTGGCGCCGCGCCGCTTCACGCAGAAGGCCTCAGCCCACCACTCGATGCTCTTTTCCGCGTCGTACTGAACGTAGCCGTAGCGCTCGCCGTTGATCTTCTTGCCCAGCATGTTGCTGTCCATCCAGTGCACGGTGTTCGTTTCGGGATCGTAGTCCGAGATCATGATGGCGCTGTGGGCGCCGACGCCATACTGGTAGTCGGCGCTCATCTGAAAGAAATCGCCGCGCTGCACCTGCTTCATGAAGGCAAGGGCCAGCTGCATGTTCTCGTCTTTGGACAGGTCGCTGTTGTAGATGAACTGCGCCGCCACCTCAAAGGGGTTGCCCTCGGAGGCGGGAACATCCTTCCACCAGAAGCCGTAGTAGTAGGGCGCGCACTCCGCAGAGGGCAGGTTGTCCGGGATGACCAGGGTCACGTCGGGATAGGCCGCCATGCGGAAATCGTCCCGGTTCTGGCGGAACAGGTAGGTGGTGAAGTTCTTGCAGACATAGATGTCCCCGGCGTACTGGGCACGCTGCGCCCTGCCGTTCGCCTGCTCATACAGCTGCCGTCCGTTCTCGATGATGCGGTCGATGAAGTCCTCCCGGGCCGCGTTGACCACGGGCGCCTCCGTGGGGGTCAGCAGGGTCAGGGTGCCGTCGTCGGAGAACAGCACCAGCTCGTCCACCAGACTCCAGTCCTCATCGGTGCCCTCCGCCGTGGCGGGGAGCGCTGCGGTCAGCAGCAGCAGGAGCAGCAGGGGAAGCAGAATTTTTCTCATGCGCGTCACCTCGCTTCCGGAAGAACATGGATCATCTTCCCTGGGGTCTTTTTTCCATGCGCTTCTCACAGGTCAATGAACTTCTCAAATTCCGGCAGGATGCCGATGCCGTCGGGATAGTGGGCCGCGAACTGGGGAATGGCGTGGCTGGGGAAGCTGTTGCCCTCGATGAAGGTGGGGCCGTCCGGGGTGATCGCCACATCCCAGGCCACAAAGCGCATCTCCGGCACCTTCTGCGCGGCCCGGAGGCACATGGCCTTGGCCTCCTCCCAGTAGGGGATGGTGAAGCCCACGATGGCGGTGCCGGTCATGGGGTGATGGGTGAAGGTGTTGCCCTGCTTGTCCGCACCGACGGTCAGCAGCTTGCCGCTCTCCAGATCAATCCGGGCCGCCATGCCGCCGCAGTCCACGTTGTCCATCACCTTGCCGTTGCCGATGCGCAGGAACGCGTACACGATGCCCTGCTGCTTGTCGCCCAGCAGGGTGGCGATGCGGCAGGTGTTCACCGAGGTGGGGCACAGGGAGGCCATGGCGGGGTGCTGCTGAACGATCTCCTCCAGAATGCCGATGCCATCCTCCAACAGCTTCTGCCGGAACGCCTCGGGCCCCGCCTGCCAGTCCTCCCGGGTGTACTTCTGAATGCCCTGACCGCTGGAGCCCTCCAGCGGCTTGCCGATCAGCTGCGTCTGATTTTCGCAGAGCGCGAACAGCGCGTCGGGGTTGGTGTCCGGGGTGATCAGCAGCCACTTGCGGGGAATATCGTCGGCAAAGAGCTGATTGAACTGGGTCTTGTCGTCAAAGAAGTGCCAGTAGCGCTTGTCGTTCATCCGGCGCACAATGCTGTTGGAGATGCCGCGGGTGATGACGGTTTTCCGCTGCGCGTCGTTCAGGCGGTACATCTGGGCGATCTTGTAGTCGATGTAGCCGGCGTTGTAGCGGACGGCGCACTTCAGCATATCCTGCAGCAGCCAGACGCGGGACTTTCCGCTTTTTTCAGTAAGGAGCGCGGTGGTCTCCCACATCCGCTGCCAGTCCATTTTGGCGGCGCGCTGAATCAGATAGGTGATCTTGCTCATACCCACGGCCTCCCGATGCTTTTTTCCGCCGCATGACGCGGTGTCGATCACACATTGAAGCGGAACAGCGTGATGTCGCCGTCCTTCATGACGTAGTCCTTGCCCTCGGAGCGAACCAGACCCTTCTCGCGGCAGGCGGCCATGGAGCCCAGCTCCTGCAGGGTATCGAAGGGGACGATCTCCGCCCGGATGAAGCCCTTCTCGAAATCGGTGTGAATCTTGCCGGCGGCCTGCGGTGCCTTGGTGCCGTTGACAATGGTCCAGGCGCGGCACTCGTCCTCGCCGGCGGTCAGGAAGGAGATGAGCCCCAGCAGCCGGTAGCAGGCGGTGATGAGCCGATCCAGACCGCTCTGTCCAATGCCCAGCTCCTCAAGGAACTCGGCCTTCTCCTCCGGCTCCATCTGGGCGATCTCCTCCTCGATGGCGGCGGAGATCACCAGCATCTCGGCATGCTCCGCGTCGGCGATGGCCTGCACCTTGTCCAGGCCGGGGATGTCCTTCGGGTCGGTGCCCAGATCCTCCTCGGCGATGTTGGCGGCATAGATGACCGGCTTGGTGGTCAGCAGGAACCAGCCGTCCAGCACCTCCTGCTCCTCCTCGGACACGGGGCAGGTGCGGGCGGGCTTGCCGCTCTCCAGGTGGGCGTAGAGCTTCTCAGCCAGCTCCACCTCCACCTGCGCCTTCTTGTCGCCGCCGCGATAGGCGCGCAGGGAGCGCTCCTTGCGGCGCTCCACGGTCTCCATGTCAGCGAAGATCAGCTCCAGGTTGATGGTCTCGATGTCGCGGGCGGGGTTGATGGAGCCGTCCACATGAATGATGTTCTCATCCTCGAAGCAGCGGACGACGTGAACGATGGCATCCACCTCGCGGATGTGGCTCAGGAACTTGTTGCCCAGACCCTCGCCATGGGACGCGCCCTTCACCAGGCCGGCGATGTCCACAAACTCGATGGTGGTGGGGGTGACCTTCTTGGGGTGATACATGTCCGCCAGCACGTCCAGCCGGTGGTCGGGCACCATCACGACGCCCGTGTTGGGCTCGATGGTGCAGAAGGGGTAGTTGGCGGCCTGCGCGCCGGCCTTGGTAATCGCATTGAAAAGGGTGCTCTTGCCAACGTTCGGCAGACCCACAACGCCTAATTTCATCTTTGGGTACTCCTTTCGGAATCTTTATCAGGTCAACCACTCCATTATAATGCCTGCTTTTCAGAAAAGCAATCATTTCTTCGTCCGGTTGGGCAAAAAACTTCCGGAAAAATGAGAAAAACCCCTTGCTTTTCCCGGGCAAGCTGTGTTATAATACCATTCGTGTCAAACGGGCGGTCCGCTGTCCGGATTTCGCTGTGCGCTTCTGGCGTGCGAGCCGGATACGAACGTCTATGAGGGAAGGAGGAACCAACCATGAGCGAAATTATCCGTTCGATCGAGGCGAAGCAGCTCCGAACCGATCTGCCGACCATCCACATCGGTGACACCGTGCGTGTTCAGGTGAAGGTGGTCGAGGGCAGCCACGAGCGTCTCCAGGCGTTCGAGGGTACTGTGATCGCGATGCGCAACGGCGGCATCCGTGAGACCTTCACGGTGCGTCGTGTGTCCTACGGCATTGGCGTGGAGCGTACGTTCCCGCTGCACTCTCCGCGCGTGGCCAGCGTGACGGTCATCCGCAGCGGCAAGGTGCGTCGTGCCAAGCTGTACTATCTGCGTTCTCTGCAGGGCAAGGCTGCGAAGATCAAGGAGATCAAGCGTGCCTGAGCCTGCGCGGTGCAGAAAAAAGGAGCCGAAAGGCTTCTTTTTTGGTTCTTCACGAAAAGTAGTGGAAAACAAAACAGAAAGCATTGAAAAAGAGGTTCATCACGGAAAGTAGTGGAATGTCTATAAGGAAATCAGCCGCTGGCTGAAAGGTTGGCAGAGAAGGAAGCACACAATGCCGCACAACGACTCCTTCGTTGCCCGTCCTCTCTCAACGATGGCTTGACCATCGTTGCTATTCCGAGCTTCTCTTTCCACTATAAAACGTGAAGAACCTCTTTTTTTGCGTATTGGAGCGCTTTTCACCGGCGGCATAAACCACCGGGGCAGGTCATACACATGGGGTAAGCGAAGCGAGGAGGGACATCGCATGGTTCAGGAGCAGAGGTTTGACCTGTATCGGGATATTGCGGAGCGCACCGACGGGGATGTGTACATCGGCGTGGTCGGGCCGGTCAGGACGGGCAAGTCCACGCTGATCACCCGGTTCATGGAGGAGCTTGTGCTCCCGAGGATGGCGCCGGGCAGCCGCCGGGATCGCCTCAGTGATGAGCTGCCCCAGAGCGGGACGGGCCGCACCATCATGACCACGCAGCCCAAATTTGTGCCCGACGAGGCGGTGGAGGTCGCCCTGAGCGATCAGGCGACGGTGCGGCTGCGGATGGTGGACAGCGTGGGCTACCTGGTGCCGGGCGCGCTGGGCACCGCGGAGAATGAGGCGGCCCGCATGGTGCATACGCCCTGGTTTGAGCAGGACATCCCGTTCCATCAGGCGGCGGAGGTGGGAACCCGTCGGGTCATGACCGACCACGCCACCATCGGTCTGGTGGTCACCACCGACGGCACCATCACCGAGCTGCCCCGCAGCGCCTACGCCGACGCGGAGGAGCGGGTGGTGCGGGAGATGAAGGCGCTGGGCAAGCCCTTCGTGGTGATTCTCAACTCCGCCGCGCCCCGGGCTATGGATACCCTGGCGCTGCGGGATCAGCTGGAGGAGAAGTACGCGGTGCCTGTGATGCTGCTCAACGCGAAGGAGATGAGGGTGGAGGACATTCAGCATGTCCTGGAGAGCGTGCTGCTGGAGTTCCCGCTGCGGGAGGTGCGGGTGGATGCGCCCGCGTGGCTCGCGGCGCTGGACGACACCCACTGGCTGGTGAAGCATGTGCTGGACGGCGTGCGCGCCGCCGGGCAGACGCCGCACCGTATGCGGGAGACCGACCTGCTTACCGAGGTGTTCGCCGAGAGCCCCTACGTTCTGGAGCCCCGCGCCGGTCAGATGAGCCCGGGCGAGGGTCGGCTCGACCTGGTGCTGCCCCTGAAGGAGGGCCTGTTCACCCGGGTGCTGGGGGAGGAATGCGGTACGCCCATCCGCTCCGATGCGCACCTGCTGTCGCTGATGAAGGAGCTGGTGCAGGCCAAGAGCGCCTACGATCAGGTGGCTACGGCGCTGCAGGAGGTGGCGGAAACGGGCTATGGACTGGTCACGCCGGACGTGTCCGACATGACCCTGGAGGCGCCGGAGATCGTGAAGCAGAACGGTCAGTACGGCGTCCGCCTCCGGGCGCATGCCCCGTCTCTGCACCTGATCAGCGTGGACGTGGCGACGGAGGTGACGCCGGTGGTGGGCACCGAGAAGCAGTCCGAGGAGCTGGCGCAGTTCCTGCAGGAGACCTACCGCAGCGATCCGGAGCAGCTGTGGCAGACGAACTTCTTTGGAAAGAGCCTGAGCGCCATGGTGCAGGAGGATCTGGCGGGGAAGCTGGCCCGGATGCCCGAGGATGCCCGGCAGAAGGTGCAGGAGACGCTGGGCAAGATGCTCAACGAGGGGGATGGGGGCATGATCTGCATCCTGCTGTAGCGCTGCGGAAGCCATCGGGTCAGGCGCGTTCCCCGAGAAAAGGAGTGCGCGTGGCGGAAATCGGCTGATTTCGTCGGTTTGCGCGTTGACAAGGACTGTTTTTCGCGCTACAATAGCTTTGGCGACAGCACGGAGGCGTGCTGAATCAAACGAGAAATGAAGGTTGGTACGGATGAAGTATCCTATGACGATTGCGGGGCTCCATCGTGAGCTGCCCATCTGCCGCGTGAACGACGAGCTGTATATCGGCGCGTTCGTCATCTTCGGCGACTGTGAGCTGACGCAGGCCTGTGCTGCCGAGCTGCTGAAGAAGGCGCCGGCCTATGACTACATTCTGACCGCAGAGTCCAAGGGCATCCCGCTGGCCTACGAGATGGCGCGGCAGGCCGGTGATGCCAAGTGGCTGCTGGCGCGCAAGGGCCCGAAGCTGTACATGCAGAATATCTTCGGCGTGGAGGTCAAGTCCATCACCACGGCGGCGGTGCAGAAGCTGTACCTGGATGGCGCGGACGCGGCGCTGATGCGCGGCAAGCGGATTCTGATCGTGGATGACGTGATCTCCACCGGCGAGAGCCTGCGGGCGCTGGAGCAGCTGGTCGAGCAGGCCGGCGGCGAGGTCTGCGGACGGATGGCGATCTTGGCGGAGGGCGATGCGCAGAGCCGCGAGGATCTCATCTATCTGGAGAAGCTCCCCGTGTTCAACGCGAAGGGCGAGGTCATCGGCTGAGCGCCTTTCACCAGAAAAACGTCTTTCTCCCATATGGAGAGAGGCGTTTTTTGCATGGAATCCCGGGCGGCGGCGCATACTTCTTCCAAAGGGTATCCGAATGGGAGGGAACGCTATGACAGGCTACCGCACGGATCTTGCCATGGAGAGCACCGGAGGGGAATGCGGCACGGAGCAGGGCGTATCGGTGGAACAGCACAGGCGCGGCGAGAGCGAAATCACCTGGGTGCGCATCACATCCCCGCAGGCGGCGCGACGGCTGGGCAAGCCTCAGGGAGCCTACTGGACCATGTGGCATCCGAATCTGCCCCTGCTCTCACCGGCGGAGCGGATTCCGGTGGCCCGAGAGATTGCCCGGGTGCTGCGGCATATGCTGCCCGTGAGCGGGGATGTGCTGGTGCTGGGGCTGGGCAACCGGCGCATGACGGCGGATGCGCTGGGAGACCGGGTGGTCAGCGGCGTGCTGGTGACGCGACACCTGCGGGACGAGCGGCTGCGCAGCGTGTGCGCCATGTCCCCGGGCGTGCTGGGCATCACGGGCGTGGAGACGGCGGAGATGGCGATGGGGCTGGTGGAGCGGCTGCATCCGGCGGCGGTCGTCGTGGTGGATGCCCTTGCCGCCATGGAGACCAGCCACATCTGCACCACCGTCCAGCTGACGGACACGGGCATACAGCCCGGCAGCGGCGTGGGCAACCATCGTGCGGCGCTGTGCGAGGCGACGCTGCATGTGCCCGTGGTGGCGCTGGGGATTCCCATGGTGGTGTATGCCTCCACCATCGTCCGGGACGCGCTGAAGCGCATCCTGTCCCGGGAGTCCGGCGAGGAGGCTGCCGAGGCCATGGCGGAGGAGCTGGCGGGGAACGCCGTGTCCGAGATGGTGGTCACCCCCCGGGACATCGACGAGCTGGTAGCCGGGCTGTCGGACATGCTGGCGCTGGCCATTAACGCGGCGCTGCAGCCGGGCTGCTCCATGGAGGAGCTGAGCCACTACCTGCACTGAGGCGCGGAGGGGCCGGGTGATCTTCTATCCATGGGACGGGCTGCATAGCCTGTACCAAACAAGGAACGAGGTGCGTGCCATGCGGATAAAACAGGAAAGAGGGCGCCGGGGGCTGCGCTGCGGCGTGGCGCTGCTGCTGTTGATGATGCTCTGCGGCTTGGCCGCTCCGGCATCAGCGGAGGCGCTGTTTCGGGTGGAGCCCGTGCCCACGGAGACACCGACTCCCACCGGGGCGCCGGATACGAGCCTTCATGTGGAGGTGCTGCGTCCCACAGCCGTTCCGGCGACCAACGGCAAGCGGATTCTGATCTATCACACCCACACCTGGGAGGCGTTCACGCAGACTGCGGATGATCCCTATGTCGAAACGGAGAAGTGGCGCACCCGGGACAACAGCGCCAATATGGTCGCGGTGGGGGACGCGCTGACCGCGTCGCTGACATCGCTGGGCTTTGAGGTGGTGCACGACACCACCGCCTTTGAGCCGCCCAATCTGGCGGAGAGCTATCAGCGCTCGCTGACCATGCTGGAGGAGCGGCTGGCGCGTGGCGAAGCCTATGACCTGTACATCGACCTGCACCGGGATGCCTTCGCATCGGCGACGGCGGTGCAGCGCACGGTGAACATCGGCGGCGTGGAAACGGCCCGGTTCATGGTGCTGGTGGGCAAGGGCGAGGGGTATGCGGAGAAGCCGGACTGGGAAGCCAACTACGCCATCGCCCAGAGCATCACGGACAGCCTGAACGGGCAGCATGAGGGGCTGTGCCGCTCGATTGCGCTCAAAACCGGGCGCTACAACCAGCATATCGCGCCCTGCTGCGTGCTGATTGAATGCGGCAACAACTTCAACACGCTGGACGAGGTGCTCAGCGGCATTCCGTACCTGGCGCATGCCATCCTCGCCACCCTGGTGGAGGCGGCGGACTGAGCGGCGCGACGCAAAAGGTCGCCCGGCTCCCGCAGGAGCCGGACGACCCGGTATGGGAGAGGCGGGACAGGGGGAAGTCCCGCTTTTTTGATTTGCGTCAAAGCGCCTCGGAGGAGACGGGATACTCAGCCAGCAGCGGCTTGGCGGCGGCGATGCTGCGCGGGGTGCGCTCCAGCGCCGGCAGCACCCACAGCAGGATGGCCCAGTCGCAGGCGGCAGCCAGACCGCCCTCCATGACGGCGGCGCAGGAGGAGATAAACCGCCGCAGCTCGAGCCTGCTGCGTCCGGACAGCGGCGGAATCAGCGCCATCACCGGTGCCATCACCCGGTCGATCTGCTCGTCGGGGATGGTGTCCGGCTTCAGCAGCGCCAGCAGGGAGGCCATGGAAACGGGCAGGGCGCTGTCGCAGGTGACCTCGGGCACAAACTGGGTCACGCCCAGGGGCAGCACGGGCCACTGCTCGGTCTCATACGCGGGATTCCGCGTCAGCGGGGCGGCGGTGCGTGCGAGCATCAGCTTGCGGGCGCCGGCCAGGGGCGCGTAGGTCGCCAGGCTGGTCAGCAGGAGAACCGGGGTGGCATCCACCGGGGCACCGGCGATCAGCGGGCGCTGCTCCGCAGAGGTCTGCTGACCAAAGCCGGAGCTCCAGCCCATGATCGCGCACAGGCCGCGAATGAGCGTGGCAGCCGCCGCGGGCGCGGAGGACACCAGACCGATGCGGTTGGAAACCGCCAGGGCCACCAGCAGCGCGATGACGCGGTTGCGCACGAAGGGAATGCTGCTCTTTTCGCAGAGCTTCTCCGCGCGGGCAAGCATGTCCTCCAGGGTGGTCTCGCTGCCGCTGACGGGCGACAGGCGGATGGGCGTGCTGCTCGTCGGCAGGGTCATGGCGGCATCCGCCATCAGATGGACGATGCGCTCCGGCAGCTCGTTGCCGGCGAGGGCGTCCACCCGCCTGTTCAGCTCATCCCGCTGCGCGATCAGCAGGTTGGTTTCCTCCTTGAGTTTGGCAAGCATGGCCCGCTGCTCATCGCACTGCTTTTCCAGCTTCGCCAGCTCGGCGCGGGTCTTGTCCGCGGCGGCGGCGATGGCGTTTTTGCGGAAGGTTTCCAGATCGGCCTGTGCCTTGTCCAGCTGCACCAGCGCGGTCAGGCGCTCCGCCTCCAGATCCTGCAGGCGGTTCTGAATGGCCTGCAGCAGGGGAGAGGCGTTGTGCTGGCGGTTGCTGTAGGCGCTCAGCTGCGCGTTCATGCCCTCCAGGGAGAGGATGCAGTTCACCAGCTGGGTCTGGGCCTCGGGCACCGCCCACGCCTTCCGCAGCGCGGTGCAGGCATCCTCCACGGGATTGTCCACCTGCTTCATGGCACAGCCGGAGGGCAGGGGCGCACAGGGCGGGTCATTGCGGACGACGCGGCACTGGGCCGCCACCACCTCCTGCAGCTTGTTCTTGGGCTGCGGGATGGAGGTGTGCATGGGCGCGCGGTACAGCGGCGTCCCGGCGAGGGGAGCCGCAGGCTCCTTCGGGCGGACGGGCGACGGCTCCTGCGCGCCCCGGCGGAGCAGATTGGCTCCGGAGGAAACGGGCTGGTTGAGCCCGGTCAGCGTCTCCTCAAAGGACTGCTTGCTGTCGAGAATGTTCAGCTGCTGACCGATGGGCAGCGCCTCATCGGTGGCGGGAGCGGCCTTTTCAGGCGCGGGGGCGGCAGGCTGCTCCGCCTGCTTCTCGCGGTGATCGGACTTGGGCGCCGCTTCGGCGGGCTTCTCCTTGCCGGCGGGCTTCGCGGGGGCTTCGGCGGGCGCGGCGGCCTCCTCCTGCTTCGCCGCCGGCTGGGAGCCGTTTTTAGCGGCGGGGGCACGGAGCACGGGCTTGGGCCGGTCGTCCATCTCGGAGGCGATGCAGAGGATGGTATGGGCCTTGCCGCTCAGATCGTTGATGCTGTAGAGCATGGCCTCGGCCTCGGGCGCGGGGCCGGGCAGCGCCGGCTGCGCCTTGTCCACAGGGCCAAAGAGCGTGTCATCGGCACGGATGAAGAAGCGGGGCGTGACCGCCTCGGCGGCAAGCTCCCCAAAGGCCTCGGCGGTGCCGTCGAGCACCTCGTAGAACACGCAGGGCGGCGCGGAGAGCACGGCGTCGGAATAGAGAATGAACTGATTGATCTCTCCACGGTCGGGGTGATAGTTTTTGTTGGTGCGGATCTTGTTTGCCTCCGGCGGGAAAACGGTCAGATCCACCACGCACCATCCACCCATGGCGCGCATGCGTTCCTTGAAGGTATGCTGCTCCGCGCGGTCGGGAACGATGCGCAGACAGCCCTCGTTGGGCCACAGCCGTGCAGCCTCCTCCGCCGCGCTGCCGGAGACAGTCAGCAGGGGATGCACACGAAAATAGGCGCGTTGAATGTTATCCTCTTCAACACACGATAAAATAAGCTCGCGATCCAGATTCATAAATACCCTCCATACTTCGCCACATCGGAATCAGATAATGAATGGAAACCTTTTTCCGGATGGAATGGTTTAATTGTAGCATTTTTTTGCCGCATCGTCAAGGCAAATCTGACGAAATGCGGCAAGATTTCTACTTTACAAGTCAGGTTTTTTCCTGTATGATGAAGGATGAAAGGAACAAAGGCAAGATGGAGTGGAATGCTGGGCATGAACTGGAATGAGATGACCATGATTGCCACGGCGGCCTTCGGTCTGGAGGGCGTCGTGGCGGGTGAGCTGCGCCGGCTGGGCATGCGGAACGTGACCGCCGGCATGGGCGGTGCGAGGTTCACGGCGGACGCCGAGGGCGCGATGCTGTGCAACCTGCGGCTGCGCACGGCGGACCGGGTGCTGCTGCTGCTGTCCGAGCAGACGTGCCGCACCTTCGACGAGCTGTTTCGGCAGGTGCGGGCCATCGCCTGGGAGGAGCTGCTGCCATGGGATGCGCGAATCAACGTGTCGGGCAAGTGCGCCCGCAGTCAGCTGATGAGCGTGCGGGACTGTCAGGCCATTACGAAAAAGGCGATCATCGAGCGGCTCCGCGCCGCCACGGGGGCCCGCAGCTTTCCCGAGACCGGCACGGCGTTCCCCATTGACGTGAGCCTGCACGGGGACGTGGCGCGCATCACCCTGGACTTCTCCGGCGAGGCGCTGAACCGCCGGGGCTACCGCACCTGGAACGGCGAGGCGCCTCTGCGGGAGACGCTGGCAGCCGCGCTGGTGGAGCTGTCCCCTTGGCGGCCCGGGATGCGGCTGTATGACCCCTGCTGCGGCACGGGCACCCTGCTGATTGAGGCGGCCTTCCGGGCGGGGCATCGGGCGCCGGGCATGAACCGGCCCTTCGCCTGTGAGCAGTACCCCTTCTTTCCGGAGCAGACGGCGGACGCGCTGCGGGCGCAGGTCAGGGCGGAGTACGAGCCGGACAGGATTTGCGGCATCGCGGGTTCCGACATCGACCCGGAGGCTATCGAGCTGGCGCGGCGCCATGTGCGTCAGGCAGGGCTGGAGGGCAGGATCGACCTGCGGGTCGCGCCGCTGCAGGAGCTGCAGCTGGAGGGCGAGCCGGGCGTGTTCCTGTGCAATCCGCCCTATGGAGAGCGGCTGGGCGACAGGAGAAGCTGCGAGAAGCTCTACGGTGAGCTGCGGCGCCTGAAGGCCCGTCATCCGGGCTGGAGCCTGTGCGCCATCTCGTCCGATCCGGCCTTTGAGCGGGCCTACGGCAAGCGGGCCGACAAAAAGCGCCGCCTGTACAATGGGCGGCTGGAATGTGAGTTCCTGATCTACCGATAAGGAGGAAGAAAAGATGAGCTACACGGCAAACGAACACCGCTATGACACCATGACCTATGCCCGCTGCGGTCGCTCCGGGCTGAAGCTGCCCCGGGTCTCCCTGGGCCTGTGGCACAACTTCGGCACCGTGACGCCCTTCGACAATGCGCGGCGGATGCTGCTGGGCGCCTTCGACCTGGGCATCACCCACTTTGACCTGGCGAACAACTACGGACCCGTGCCCGGCGGCGCGGAGGAGACGCTGGGCCGGGTGCTGAAGCAGGATCTCCACGACTACCGCGACGAGCTGGTGATCTCCACCAAGGCAGGCTACGAGATGTGGAGCGGCCCCTACGGCAACTGGGGCAGCCGCAAGTACCTGACAGCGAGCCTTGACCAGAGCCTGAAGCGCATGGGGCTGGACTACGTGGACATCTTCTACCATCACCGTCCCGACCCCGAAACGCCCCTGGAGGAGACCATGCAGACCCTGGCGGATCTGGTGCATCAGGGCAAGGCGCTGTACGTGGGCGTGAGCAACTACTCCGCGGAGCAGACCCTGCGGGCGTATCAGCTGCTGCGGGAGATGGGGGTGCCGCTGACCATCCATCAGCCCCGCTACAACATGCTGGATCGCTGGGTGGAGAAGGGGGAGCCCAGCCTGTGCGACGTGCTGCTGGACAAGGGCATCGGCGCGGTGGTGTTCTCGCCCCTGGCGCAGGGCATCCTGACGGATCGTTACCTGCAGGGCATCCCGGCCGATTCGCGGGCGGCGTCCCCCGCGCCGTTCCTGCGCCCTGATCAGCTGACCGACGCGCTGCTGGACAAGGTGCGCCGGCTCAATGAGATCGCGGTGAACCGGGGCGAATCCATGGCGCAGCTGGCGCTGGGCTGGGTGCTGGAGAATCCGGCGATCACCTCGGTCATCATCGGCGCGAGCCGGCTGGAGCAGATTGAGCAGAACGTGGCGATGCTGCAGAGCCATCAGCCACTCACGGACGAGGAGAAGCGCAGCGTCCGGGCCATCCTGGAGGCCTGAGGTACTGATAGGCAAAGGAGCCCTTCCATCCCGGAAAAGCGGGGGGAGGCAGGGCTCCTTTTGCGGTGACGCCTGGTTAGGCGGGCTGCTTGCGCTTGCGCTCGCGCAGGCGGCGCACGGTGCAGGACAGCATGAAGTTGATGACGAAGTACACCAGAAACGCGAAGCCAAAGAGCACGAACACGTCCGTCACGTGGATGGTGCCCCGGTCGAAGCGATCCACCCAGGTGCCGTTGTAGTTGTTGGCCTTGCTGATGATGAGCTTCGTGCAGCCCATCAGCTCCACGGTGACCAGACTCGCCATGTAGCTGGAATCCTTGATGGTGGTAATCATCTGGGAGAGCAGGGTGGGGACGATGTTGCGGAACGCCTGGGGCAGCACGATGAGGGTCATGGTGTGGAGCGTGCCGAAGCCCTGGGAGTAGGCGGACTCAAACTGCCCCACGGGCACGGAATTCAGGCCGCCTCGGATGATCTCCGCCATGACCGCCGTGGTGAACAGCGTGAAGGCGACGATGGCCTTGAACAGCGTCTTGACCGCGACCACCGACGAGAAGCCGAGCGCGGTGGCGAAGGACTTGCTGAACTCCGGCGCGGGGCACATGACGAAGCACACAAACATCCAAAGCATCAGGGGCGTGTTCCGGAACAGCTCGATGTAGAAGGTGGAGAAGCCCTTCAGTACCCTCTGGGCCCCGTGGACGCAGTAGTTCCGCATCAGCGCCAGCACCGCGCCCAGGAGGATGCTGCACAGTATGGTAATCAGCGAGATGCCCAGGGTGAAGCCCAGGCCCTTGAGCAGGTACAGCAGCACCTCCGTGTTGCGGAGAATGCCGAAGCTGCCCTGAAGATCCGTCAGAAAGTTCTCCATCAGACGGTCGCCTCCTCTCCGGTCTGTGCCTCCTCAGCGGAGGCCTTTGTCTGTTCCCGGGCCTTCAGGCGCTTCTCCCACCGCCCTGCGAGATGGGACAGGGGATAGCACATGCAGAAGAACAGCAGGCCGCCCAGCAGGTAGGCCGGGCCATAGGCACCGCCAGTCTCCACGCCGGTGACGAAGTTGTAGGTGCAGGAGATCAGGTCCGCGCCGCCGATGATGTACAGGCAGGAGGTGTTCTTGATGAGCGCCACCATCTGGTTGACCATGGGCGGGAGGATGATCTTGATGGTCTCGGGCAGGATGATGAGCCGCATGGTGTCCAGCCAGCCGAACCCCTGGGAGGCTGCGGCGTCGAACTGTCCCCGGGGCACCGCGTTGATGCCGGCCCGCACGACCTCCGCCATGTAGGCGCCGGTATAGAGACCAAGCCCCAGGAAGCCGATGGTGACCACCTGAATCTTCACCCCGGAGTAGGCCAGCGCATAGTACAGAAAGCAGATCTGCAAAATGAGCGGCGTGTTCTGAAAGAACTCCACGTAGACCCGGGCGATGCCGCGCAGCAGCCGTTTGCCGCTCACCGCCGCCAGCCCCAGCACAAAGCCGATCACCAGCGCGATGAGCAGTCCGACCAGTGCGCTCTGGAGCGTATTCAGGAATCCGCTGATAAAGGTGGCCCTGTACTGCCAGACCGTCTGCCAGGCCCTTGCCGAAAACACCGTTTCCATTGGTAAGTCAGCACCCGCTTTCCTGAAGCGTCGGAAGCAGGGCGTACAAGCAGCACCTGTACGCCCTGGCAGTCCGTTCCGAATTCAATAGCCAACCGGGGGAAGGGGATGAGTGCGGAGGCTTACAGGCCCCACTTCTCAATCAGCGCGGCGATGGTGCCGTCCTCCAGCCAGCCGGTGATCAGCTCCTCGACCTTCACGGACAGCTCGCTGCCCTTCTTGGTGGCGACGCCGTAGTCCTGCGGCGCGAAGGAGTCGGCGATGTAGGAGCGGTCGGCGGTCTTGTAGTTGGCAAGGATGGACTTGTCCACGCAGAAGGCGTCCACGTCGCCGGCGCTCAGCGCCAGGGAGATGGCGGGATAGTCGTCGAACTGCTTGAAGGAGACACCGCCATTGAAGGTGCTAATGTCGAAGGCGCTGTCATCGAAGGCCTCGATCAGGCCGGCCTCAGCCATGGCGGTAGCCAGCGCCTTGGCGGAGGTGGAGCCGGAGGACACGCCCACGGTCTTGCCCACCAGACCGGACAGGTCAGCGATACCGGAGGCGGTCTCCACCAGCACGGTCACGGCATCGGTGTAGTAGGGCGTGGAGAAGTCCCAGCTCTCCTTACGCTCGGGCTTGATGGTGAAGGTGGCGATCACGCAGTCCAGCTCATCGTTGTCCAGCAGCTGACCACGGGTGGCGGCGGTCACGGTGGTGTACTCCACCTCGTCATAGCCCAGCGCCTCGGCGATCATGGCACCCAGGTCAATTTCCATGCCGGCATATTCGCCAGTGGTCTCGTCCAGGTAGCCGAAGCCATACACATCCTGCTTGACACCAACGCGGAAGGTTCCCTCCGCCAGGGCGGCGGAGCAGGTCAGCACCAGGCACAGAGCAAGCAGCAGAGCAATGGTCTTTTTCATGGTCATTTCCTCCTTACAATCATTGGGAAATCTATTGTAAGCCGGGATGAACCGGCCTGCAATCAGTGCAGGATGCGGGAGAGGAACGCCCGGGTGCGCTCCTGCTCCGGGCAGGTGAAGAAGTGCTCCGGGGTGCCCTCCTCCACAATCTGTCCGCCGTCGCAGAAGATGACCCGGTCGGCAACCTCGCGGGCGAAGCCCATCTCGTGGGTGACCACCACCATGGTGATGGCCTCCTTGCCCAGCTCCGTCATGATGTCCAGCACCTCCTGCACCATTTCCGGGTCAAGGGCGGAGGTGGGCTCATCGAAGTAGATGACGGGGTTTTTCATGGTCAGAGAGCGGGCGATGGCGATGCGCTGCTGCTGACCGCCGCTGAGGGTGGCGGGGTACACATGCGCCTTGTGCGCCAGTCCCACGCGCTTCAGGTTGGTCATGGCCAGCTCGGTGGCGTCGGCCTTGCTCATGTGCTTGAGCCGCACGGGCGCCAGCGTCAGGTTTTCCAGCACCGTCAGATGCGGATAGAGGTTGAACTGCTGGAACACCATGGAGGAGTACTGGCGGTTCAGGGCGGCCCGGTTCTTCTGGGTCATGGTGTGACCGTCGATGGACACCTCGCCGCTGGTGACGCTTTCCAGTCCGTTCATGCAGCGGATCATCGTGCTCTTGCCGGAGCCGCTGGGGCCGATGATGACCAGCTTCTCGCCCTTCTCCACGGTCAGGTTGATGCCCTTGAGCACCTCCAGATCCCCGAAGGACTTGTGCACGTTGGTCAGCTGAATCATGGGAATACCTCCTTGTCATGAAAGAAGGCGCCGGCACACCGCGAAAAGCTCACGGGGTGACGGCGCCATTGCCTTGGGTTCAATGCTTTTCTCACAGCCATTTCCGCTGTGCAGCTGCATGATACCACGTTCCAGTCTGAAATGCAATACAAAAACAGCAAAAGTGCAGAAAATCCGCAATTAAACTTGTCGTGGTAAAATTTGATGCAGGAAACGAGAAAAAATCCTGCAAAAACAGACAAGGTGCAAGCTTATTGGAACGGGGAGGAACAGGAAACCCCGGCAGCCGTCTCATCGTCAACTGCCGGGGTGCTTCGGTTCGTGTTACCAGGTATAGCCCAGCGCCTTCTTCACACAGCCCTGATGGTCGGGATCGACCTTCTGGGAACCATGGGTGGTGCTGTTCAGGAAGTGGATGCAGAACTGCCCCTCGAAGTCGTTGTCGAGGATGGTCTGGGTGCCGTGGGGCATGCCGTTCATGGAGGCGGCATACACGTGACCGCGGTAGTACACCAGAATGGCCCTGCGATCCCAGCTCCAGCTTCCGCCGTAGATCTTGCTCATGATGGAGGTATCGGTGGTGGTCAGGGGCTCGGCATCCAGATGGTAGCCGCCGCTCCAGCGCTTGCAGGCGAACACCTCGCCGGTCTTGCAGTCCTTGATGTAGAAGGTGGCGCCCTTCGGAATCACGCTGGCGTTGTTGCCCTCGAACCAGTCCAGGGATTCGGTCTTGATGGAGGTGGCACCGGTGGAGAACAGCCTGCTCAGGGTCTTGCTGCCCGCGACGCCGTCCACGGTCAGCCCAGCGGCCTTCTGGTAAGCGGACACAGCCTTGGCGGTGGCATCACCATAGGAGCCGTCCAGCTTACCCGAGTAGTAGCCGAGAATCTGAAGCGCCAGCTGCAGCTTCTTCACATCGCTGCCGGAATCGCCCTTCTGCAGCTTGGAGGCGGAGGGCTTGCTGGAGGCGGTGGGGTAGGAGCCGTGGTGACCGCCGTCCGAGTCAATGTAGGTGGTCAGCGAGGAGAGGGTCTCGGTGGTGGAAGCGGACGATCTGTCCAGGGAGATATAGCTTTTCCACACATAGCCGCTCTTCTTGCCGTAGGTCACCTTGTACCACTTGCCGTTGCTGCTCTTTCCGGTGATTTCCACCTTGTCGCCCTGATGCAGGGTAGCGACGACCTTGGCATCCAGCAGCGGTTCCTCGCGCATGTACAGCGCGGAGGCGGTCACATAGCCGCTCTGTGCCAGGGCGATGGCAGGCGCAAGCGCAAGCGCCAGCAACAGGATCAGGAACGCAGCCAGATGACGGCTGGTAAATACGCGATTCATGTGACACAACCTCCTTGTCCTCAACAATATATTACAAAATTGTTTCAATGTCAAGAAGAAAAATCATAAATCTTCGAATTTGTTACAAAATACCGAATTTTCCAGATCGTTACCATTCATCTATGTCAGCAGTATCCGGGATCAGGGTGTCCCGAGACCTCGGGGAAAGTTATCCATTTCGCATCATGATGTGTTCGGCAGACATAAAACCTCCGGTTGGAAATGCCTTGTCCAACCGGAGGTGGAGTGGAGTTACCTCATCCATATCCGAACCACCGGCATCCTTTTCGCCGTCACGGTTCGCAGCCTCAAGATCATCCATGGTCATTGTGCGGGTT
>JAEDKS010000166.1 GCA_016295665.1 Clostridia bacterium | reverse complement strand
TGTTCCGCTCCCGGCTGGCCAGAACCTTCTCGTCCCTGGTGGGCGAGGAGGAGCGGCGGGAGGCGGAGATGCCCCTGGCGGAGCTGGAGCACATGGCGCTCCGGGGATACCGGGCGCTGCTGGTGGAGGACAACGAGCTGAACGCGGAGATCGCCACGGAGATTCTCCGGATGACCGGGCTGGAGGTGGACTGCGCCTCCGACGGCACCGAGGCGGTGGATCGCCTCGCCGAGTGCCCGGACGGGTACTACGACATCATCTTCATGGACATTCAGATGCCCCGGATGAACGGCTATGACGCGACGCGGGCCATCCGGGCCATGCCGCGGGAATACTGCCGGCAGGTGCCCATCGTCGCCATGACCGCGAACGCCTTCGCGGAGGACGTGCAGTCCGCCCGAACGGTCGGCATGAATGAGCACATCGCCAAGCCGCTGAATCTCAAGGCGCTGGCAAGGACGCTGAACAGGTGGCTTCGGGATTGTTAATGGCACCGCCTTGCTGTTATGTCCCAAAGTTCCCGAAAACCGTGAAGCACCAAAAAAGTGGCCGCAGCCACTTTTTTGATGAGCGGAGACGCCTGGAACACAGCGTTCCAGGTGCCCGTGCCCTGCGATTTGTTCTTCTCCTTCCCCGTTCTGCCCCCGCTTACAGCGGATACCGCTCCAGGAACAGCCGCGCAGCCTCGGCGTTGTCCGGCACGGTGTCCTCCAGCGTCATGGGGATGCCCTCGTGGGCGGCGGCGAAGCGCAGCAGGCGGGTGTAGTCCATGTCGCCCAGGCCGCAGGCCATGGACTGCACGTCGGCCTTGCCCTCGACCACGCGGAAGTCCTTCATGTGCAGCACGCGCACCTGGTCGCCCAGCCGCTCGATGGCATCCGCGATGACCGCGTCGGCCCGGGGGCTGTTCTCCGGGGAGAGCAGGTTCACGCTGTCCAGAATGATCCGGAGTGCGTCGGAGTTCACCTGCTCCAGCACCCGCTGGGCGCGCTCGGGGGTGTTCACGATGTGGCGGCACACCGGCTCGATGGCCAGCACCGCGCCCTGCTCCTCGGCGTAGCGCACCACGGGCGTCAGGCGGCGGATGAACAGCGCCAGCGCCTCCTCCGTCCAGCACTCGGGGCAGGTCTTGTAGCCGGTGTTGGGGGCGCCGGTCTCCGTGCCGGTGACCAGGGCACCGATCATCCGCGCAAACCGGAGATGGGCCTTGTAGCAGGCCACGTTCTTTGCCAGCGCCTCCTCGTCGGGCGTCGCCAGATTCAGATAGCAGCCCAGCACGGCGCACTGCAGCTCGTACTTCTCCAGCAGCGCACGAACCTGCGCCGCCAGCTCCTCGTTGAGCAGCGTGGGCGCCTCCAGCATGGCGAAGCCGGGAATCACCTTCTGCATGGCGATGTGGACGCAGGTGAAGCCCTGCTCATGGGCGGAGCGCAGATGCTCCTCCAGGCTGTGTCCCGCGGTGTCATGAAGCCGGATTCCGATGTTCATCGCAGATTCCTCCTTGTCTATTCATCAGCCCCCGCAGGGCAGAACGCCCGGCGGAAGCGGTATTTCCTGATCCTCGTTGTCATAGCATGCTACGCGGAGCGTGGGGGACGCGTCCCGGGGCTCCAGGGTGCGGTCGTCGGGCACGTGCAGCGCGATGCCGCTGCCGCTGCGGATGCGGCGGGCGTAGTCGGCGGCGGAGGTCAGCTTCTCCTCCAGCGCCACGCCGAACACATGGGGCAGCTGTTCGGTGGAGTGGATGTCGCTGCCCGCCGTCATGGGCAGGTGCAGCACCTCGGCATAGCGCCGCGCCAGCACGTCCATGTAGGGCAGGTTGCCGCAGTTGGCGGCCTCGATGGCGTGGCAGGCGCCGGGGTAGAGCCGCACGAAGTCCACATAGCTCCGCTCCCGGAAGGGGTGCGCATGCACCACGCAGCCACCTGCGGCGCTGACGGTCTCGAACATCTGCTTCCGCGTCCACCTCCGGCATTCGGGATGGGCGTACAGCCACTGCTTGTCCAGGCCGTAGACGAGGTATTCGTCCGACTGACAGGTCTGCTCCCAGCCGAAGAACACCTGCAGCCCCCGCCGGTAGCCCTCCTCCGCCGCGTGCTCGTAGCCGAGGCAGTAGGCGTCCACCCAGTCGTGCCAGGGCAGGGACGGATCCGGGGCGGGGCAGTAGCCCGTGAAGTGATCCGTGACAAAGATGCCAGTAAAGCCCAGATCCAGATAGCGCTGAATGTAGTTGACCGCCGGCTCCCGGGAGCACTTGCTGCCCTCCACGGTGTGCAGGTGCGTTTCGTACAGGTATGGCATGGTGCATCCTCCTCCATGGAAACAGTATATAGCAAAATTCCCCGTTTGGTAAGAGGAAAAGCGCATTTTGTGCAGAATGTATCCTTAACCGGCAACCCCCGGGGAAAAGCGTGCGGTCGGAAGGAGGATGAGGGCATGGAGCTGAGGGAATGTCTGATGAAGAAGTCAACGGAAGAGCTGTGGGAGATCGGCTTCCGGATGATGGTTCCGCCGCCCGAGAATCTCCGGAGCCGGGCCGCCTGGTGCGAGCTGCTGCTGCCGGAGCTGTCCGAGCCGAAAAAGGTGGTGACCTGCCTGTACCTGGGCGAGTGGGACGCGCTGAGCCAGCGCTTCGAGCAGCGCAGCGGCGAGGCGCTGCTGACCTTCTCCGCCCGGGAGGTCAACCGCGACCTCGCGCTGTACAACGCGATGCACGCGCTCTGGGACCTGGGGCTGGCCTGGCGGGACAGGCACGCCGTGTGGCACCTGCAGCCCATCGCGCTGGAGGCGGCGCAGCTGACCCGGACGGAGCGGCGCGTGTTCGAGAAGATCGAGTGGACGTACAGCCTGCTGATGGGCTGCCTGCGGCTGTACGGCATGATGACCACCGAAGCGCTGGGAAAGCTGCTGACGGCCTACGGGGCCGAGGGGCTGCTGGAGGTCATGACGGACTTCCACCGCAAGCGGGAGGGCTCCTACGGCATCCACAGCGGCAAGGGCAGGGATGAGGTCTGGCTGATCAACCCGGACGTCAACGCGCCGGAGAAGCTCTATCAGCAGCTGCAGTCCCCGGAGGCACAGGAAAAGACCTACGCCCGCTATGACCTGGAGGAGCTCATCCGCATCGGCGAGGGCGGTCTGCCCGGGCGCAGCGATGCCTACGACGAGGCGTATGCCCTCTATGAGTCGCTGGGCGTGGCCCGCGAGGACGCGCTCGACGCGCTGAGCTCCGCCATCTGCCACTACCAGAATGACGAGGATGACGAGGCCATGCAGGCGCTGATGATGCCGCTGGAGCGGATTCCCACCCCCAATCAGCTGCGGACGCTGACCTCGGTGCTGCTGCGCATTCCGATGTGGCCCTGCAAGGGCCGCTGCGCGGAGGATATGCTGCCCTCGACCATGCGCATGTTCGACCGCGTCCGGCAGGACGATCCCTGCCCCTGCGGCAGCGGCAGAAAGTACAAGCACTGCTGCGGCAGGCTGCAGTAGCGGCGGGCCGTCAGGTTCCCCGCCCGAAGGCCCTGTACCACGCGGCGAAGCGCCGCAGGCCCTCCTCGATGCCGATGCCCGGCGTGAAGCCGAAGTCCCGCGCAAAGGCGGAGACATCCGCGCAGGTCACCGGCACGTCGCCGGGCTGCGCGTCCACCAGCTCCAGGTGCGCCGACAGGTCATCCCCCTTCGGCAGGATGCCTGCCTCCACCAGCGCGGCGTGGAGGGTACGGACGAAATCGGTTAGGCTGACCGGCATGCCCCTGCCAAGATTGTACACCGCATGCGGCGGAATGGACAGACCATTCGCGCCGCTTTTCCTTTCCGGCGCACAGGGCAGCACCCGGATGAGGCCCTCGATGACGTCATCGATGTAGGTGAAGTCGCGTTGGCAGTCGCCCCGGTTGAACAGCTGAAGTCGCTCGCCCCGCTCCAGCCGCTGTGTCGCGGTATAGTAGAACATGTCCGGCCGCCCCGCCGGGCCGTACACCGTGAAGAAGCGCAATCCCGTGGACGGGATGCCGTACAGAGAGGCGTAGGTATACGCCATCAGCTCGTTGGTTTTCTTGGTGGCGGCGTAGAGGGAGGCGGGCGTGTCCGTCCTGTCCTCCGGGCGGAAGGGTACGCTGTCTCTTGCGCCGTACACGCTCGACGAGCTGGCATAGACCAGATGCGCCACGGGATCGTGGCGGCAGGCCTCCAGCAGATGGTAGAAGCCGAGCACGTTGGACTGGATGTAGGCGTCCGGGTTCGTCACGCCGTAGCGCACCCCGGGCTGCGCCGCCAGATGAACTGCCACGGCGGGGTGGAAGCGTGCCAGAAGATCGTGGACGACGGCGCTGTCCGCCATGTCGCCGCGAAGCATCGTCCACCGGCCCTCGGGCGCGGCATGCTCAAGCTCCGCGAGGCGGCGCTCCTTGCAGGCGGGGTCATAGTAGTCGCTCATGCTGTCGATGCCCACCACGGAGACATCGGCAAAATCCCGGAACAGCCGCAGCACCAGCCTGCTGCCGATGAAGCCTGCGGCGCCCGTCACAAGCACGGTTTTCCCGCTCAGGCTCACGTTGCGCGCTCTCATTCGTACCGCCCCCTCCGTGGGCCGCCCCTGGGGGAGCGGCCTCAGTCCCTTCCGAATATGTCCCGGGTATAGACCTTCTTCTTCACATCGTCCAGACAGCTGTCGTAGCGGTTGGCGATAATCACCTGGCTGACGCGCTTGAACTCCTCCAGGCTGCCGATGACCCGGCTGCCGAAGAAGGTGCTGCCGGCCTCCAGCGTCGGCTCGTAGATCACGAGCGTGGCGCCCTTGGCCTTGACGCGCTTCATCACGCCCTGAATGCTGCTCTGACGGAAGTTGTCGGAGTTGCTCTTCATGGTCAGGCGGTACACGCCGATGATGACCTCCTTCTCCTTCCGGGCGTCGAACTGGTTGTTTCCGTAGGAGTAGGTGCCCGCCATCGCCAGCACGCGGTCGGCGATGAAGTCCTTGCGGGTGCGGTTGCTCTCGACGATGGCGGAGATCATGTT
>JAEDKS010000165.1 GCA_016295665.1 Clostridia bacterium | reverse complement strand
CGAACATGGCCTCGCCCAGTGCGCGGCACAGCTCGGTCTTGCCCACGCCCGTGGGGCCCAGGAAGATGAAGCTGCCGATGGGGCGCTTGGGATCCTTCAGCCCGGCCCGGGCCCGGCGGATGGCGCGGCTGACCGCGTCCACGGCCTCCTCCTGACCGATGACGCGCTGATGCAGCGTCTCCTCCAGATGGAGCAGACGGCTGGCCTCGGTCTCGGTCATGCGGCGCACGGGGATGCCCGTCCAGCTGGACACGATCTGCGCGATGTCGTCCTCCCCCACCACGTCCCGGGCGGTGGACTGCTGCTGGCTCCAGGCGGCGCGTAGCTCGTCAATCTGACGGCGCAGGGTGCGCTCCTGGTCGCGCAGGGACGCGGCCTTCTCGAAGTCCTGATGCTGGATGGCGTCGTTCTTCTCAATCAGCACGCGCTCCAGCTGCTTCTCCTGCTCCTTCACGTTCAGGGGCGCGGTGTAGGCCTGAATGCGCACCCGGGAGGCGGCCTCGTCCATCAGGTCAATGGCCTTGTCGGGCAGGTAGCGATCCTGAATGTAGCGGTCGGACAGGGACACGGCGGCCTTCACCGCCTCGTCGGTGATGCGCACCTTGTGATGCGCCTCGTAGCGATCCCGCAGGCCGAACAGGATGGCGGTGGCCTCCTCCGGGGTGGGCTCCCCCACCATCACCGGCTGGAAGCGCCGCTCCAGCGCCGCGTTCTTCTCGATGCTGCGGCGGTACTCGTCCAGCGTCGTGGCACCGATACACTGCAGCTCGCCCCGGGCCAGGGCCGGCTTGAGGATGTTCGCCGCATCCAGGCTGCCCTCCGCCTGCCCCGCGCCCACGATGGTGTGGATCTCGTCGATGAACAGGATGATGTTCCCCGCCTGCCGGATTTCCTCCAGGCAGTTCTTCAGCCGCTCCTCGAACTCGCCCCGGTACTTGCTGCCCGCCACCATGCTGCCCAGATCAAGGCTCACCACCCGCTTCCCCACCAGCATCTCGGGCACGCTGCCCGACACGATGCGCTGGGCCAAGCCCTCCGCCACGGCGCTCTTGCCCACGCCGGGCTCACCGATGAGCACGGGGTTGTTCTTGGTGCGCCGGATGAGAATCTGCACGATGCGCTGAATCTCGGTGTCGCGCCCGATGACCGGGTCAAGCTCGCTGTTTTCGGCGGCGGCGGTCAGGTCGCGGCTGTACTGGGCCAGGGTGGGCGCGTCGCCCTTGCCCTTGGGCCCGGGGGATGCCGCACCGCCCGGCGCGGCGGCGGCGCGCTGCTCGTCCCGCTGCCGCTGCACGCGGCTGAGCAGCTCCTGACGGGCGGCGCTCATGTCCACGCCCAGCTGCCGCAGGATGCTGGCAGCCAGTCCCTCCCGCTCCTGCAGCAGCGCCAGCCAGAAGTGCTCCACGCTGACATAGCCCTGTCCCAGCCGCCGGCTCTCCACGATGGACAGCTCCAGCAGCTTCTTGGTGCGGGGGGTCAGCTCCACCCGCACCGGGCCGGCGGCGGGCGCGCTCACCGGGCGCTCCAGCGAAATCATGTCCGCCACCTGGTCATAGGTCACCTTGCCGGAGATGGCCTCCGGTATCTGATCGTCCTCCCGGAGCAGCCCCAGCAGCAGGTGCTCCGTGCCCACGTAGGGCTGGCGCATATCCGCCGCCGCCTGCTGGGCCGCCGACAGCACCCGCTGGGCCCGCTCCGTGAATCGTCCAAAGATTGCCATATTCGTCCCCCTGTTGCCCGCTTCCCGCGGGTAGTATCCGCCAAAGCCCGGGCGCGTTATTCCACGATGCCCCGCTCGTCCCGCAGCACCTGCCGGACGCGGGAAGCCCGGGCCTCCTCGGCGTTGTCGCCGCCGATGAAGGTGCCCTCGGGCGTGACCAGATGCGCCTCCTGCACCTCGCAGAGCAGCTGATCCAGCACCGGGATGGGCGTGGGCACCAGCTCAAGGGCGCTGCCCATGCGAATCTGGCTCCAGTGGCGGAAGAACTCCACCAGCTCCATGCGCCGGGCGTGGCGCAGAATGCCCCAGGCGCGGCCCACGCTGTCCTCCAGCGCGACGCGGCTCTCCTGCAGCGCCCGCTCCCGCAGGGCGTTTTCCATGTCCATCAGCTGACGGCCCACCGCGCTCACCGCGGCGGTCAGCTCCTGCTCGGTGCGGCCCAGCGTCACCTGATTGCTGATCTGGTACACATGCCCCAGCGCCTCGGAGCCCTCGCCGTACACGCCGTGGATGGTCAGGCCCACCTTCGCCACGATCTGCCCCACGTCGCCCATGCGCTTGTTCATGGTCAGCATGGGCAGGTGGAGCAGCAGCGAGGCCCGCATGCCGGTGCCCGTGTTGGTGGGACAGGCGGTCAGGTAGCCCAGCTGCCGGTCAAAGGCGAAGCGCACCTGCTTCTCCAGCGCCTGCTCCACCCGGAAGCAGTCCTCCGCCGCGCCCTCCAGATCGAGGCCGGGGCGGATGGCCTGAATGCGCAGGTGATCCTCCTCGTTCATCATCACCGACACCGCGTCGGCCCGGTTCACCAGCACCGCCGCCGTCCGGGGCTCCCGGAGCAGATCGCGGCTGATGAGGCGGCTCTCCTGCAGCGCCCGCTGCTCCAATTCGCCCAGATCCGCCAGGCGGATCAGCTCAAAGCCCGCGTCCTCCCCGGACTGGGCCAGGGCGCGGCTCGTCCGGGCCACGCACTCGTCCGCGTCCTGAATGCGGGAGGCCGTGGCAAAGGGCAGATCGTCATAGTTCCGCGCCAGCCTGACCCGGCTGGACAGCACCACGCGCTCCTCCGTCATGCCTGTCCCTCCCTCGCCTGCAGCGCCCGCAGCTCGTCCCGGAGCTGGGCGGCGGTCTCGAAGTCCTCCACCGCCACCGCCTGGGCCATGAGCCGGGTCAGCTCGTCCCGGCGGCTCGGGCATTTCCGGGCGGGCTGCGCCGCCGGGGCTGCCGCTGCCGCCTGCGTCTCCGTCTCCGGGGCCGCCTGGGCCACCGGTGCCGCCTCCTCCGTCAGCCACCCGGGCCTGCGGCCCGCGTGCTGCACCCGGCCGTGGATTCTCAGCAGCATGGGCTGCAGCTGCGTCCGGAAGGCGTCATAGCAGCCCGCGCAGCCCAGATGGCCCGTGCGCTGGAACTCGTGCAGCGTCATGCCGCACCGGGGGCAGACCGTGTTCTCCTGCAGCTCCGACTGTCCGCCGCCGTCGGAGATCGCCGACAGGATGCCCGACAGCAGGTCCTTGATGGGCCTGCCGATCAGCTCCTGGTGCACCTTCTTCATGCACCCCGCGCACAGATGCCGCGTGGTGCTTTCCTCGCCGGCGCGCACCACCACCGCGATGGTGGCCTCGCGCACATGACATTCCTCACAAAGCATGGATGTCCTCCTGTCTCATTCCGCCGCCCGGTTCTGCCGGGCCACGGTGGTCAGCATGGTTCGGAGCGTCCGGGCCCGCAGCGCGTCCTTGATCGCGTCCGGCACCGGCACCGACAGCGCCTGCTGCGACACCGCCGCCCGCATGATCTCGCCCTCGTCCGCGGTCACCAGACGCTGCTCCACCAGCTGCCCGATGAGGCGGGACGCCTCGTTCTCGCTGATGGTGTCGCCGATGCGCTCGTTGATGAGGTACATCAGCCGCTGCGCCCCCGTCTGCACCACCCGCACGATGCGGATGTACCCGCCGCCGCCGCGCCGGGACTCGATCACATACCCGTCGTCCATGGTGAAGCGGGTCGCCAGCACATAGTTGATCTGACTGGGGGCGCACTGGAAGTACTCCGCCAGCTCGTTGCGCTTCAGCTCCACCTCGGTCTCGTCCGCGCTCAGCAGCTCCTTGATAAACTGCTCGATGGAATCACTTAACCGCATGATCTTTCGCCTCTCTTTGCGGTGGTCTGACTTTCTTTGACCTATTCGAGTATACCATAGCGCGGCGCATTTTGCAAGAGGTATTCGCAAATCCGCGCCGCCTGTCACGAAGAAGACCGCCCTCCGCTTCAGGAGGACGGCTTCGGTACAGACCATTCCGCCTCACCGGTTCCGGCTGGGCCACAGCACCACCACGGCGGCGCAGATGACCGAGACGGGCAGGAGCAGCAGCAGGAAGCTGCCGGGCAGGGCGGAGTCCACGGAGAGCTGCGGGCGCAGGGCCAGTCTGGAGACGATGCCCAGATCCACGGGCTCCGTGTCCAGCAGGTACTCCACAGCGCGGATGAGGAAGGACTCGCTGACGGTCATGGCGTACAGGTCGCTGCTGGTCAGCAGGGTAGAGCAGCCCAGCACGAAGGCGCGGCTGATGTCGCCGGTGGAGGTGACCCGGGCCGCCTGCAGCGCCAGGGCGAAGGGGCCCATCGGGTCGTCGGACTGCCGCTCAAGGGAAGCCATGGAGGCGGTGTAGTCGTGCAGGTAGGACTGGCTGCCGGAGAGCAGCACAGGCTCCACGGTCAGGCTGCTGTCGCTCCCATCGGGGATGGCGAAGGCGCGGCTGCCGGTCAGGATAAGGCCGGTGGTGTTGGATGCCACCAGGTCGGCGGTGATTTCGGTCAGCTGCATGGAGGGGCGCAGGTACAGGCGGTTGTTGCCATAGTAGCTGCCGCTCTCCTCCGTCGAGGCGACCACCACGCCCTCCTGCGGCAGGAAGCCGTAGGAGCGCAGCAGCGCCTCGTAGTTGGGCATGCGGCTCACGGTGTCGGTGTAGTCGCAGGTGAAGAAGATGCTGCCGCCGCCGTCGATGAAGGCGCGAATGGCGGTCATCTCATCATCGGAGAGGTCGATGCGGGTGGGAGAAAGGATCATCAGCAGGTCGTCGGAGGTCAGGTTGGCCTCCCGGCTGTCCAAGGTAAAGTAGCCCACCTCGTAGTTGTTCTGCACCAGCAGCTCCGCCAGCAGCGCGGTCATGTCCTCGTCCAGCTCGTTGTGCCCCTGCAGGATCATGACCCGGGGAATCTCATTCCGGGTTACATAGGCGATGGCGGAGGTGATCTTGCTCTCGTAGTTCAGGCCGGTGAACTCATAGCTGCCGGTCAGCTCGTT
>JAEDKS010000164.1 GCA_016295665.1 Clostridia bacterium | reverse complement strand
ACACGCCCGACTCCAGCTGCATCCGCGCGGCGCTGGACGCGCTCAACGGCTGGGATCCCACCGGCGGCTGCCTGTACTACTACAACGCCAAGACCGCCCAGGACAAGTGGATCTTCTCCCGGACGGTGCAGACGGTGATCGGCAACCACTCCTTCGCCATCTGAGGAGGTGCGCATGGAAAGTATGAGGAAGCGAAACTGGCTGGGCGCGATCTGCGCCATGCTGGCGGTGCTGCTGCTCTCGCTTGCGGTGTTCAATTTCGCCCAGTCGGAGCAGCTGGAGCAGGCGCAGACGCGCATCAACGCGGTGTACCAGAAGGCCTTCTACGAGACCTGCGAGCTGACCGAGGCCATCTCGGCCAACTACCGCAAGCTGCTGGTGGCGGGCGACCCCGCGCAGATGCAGGTGCTGCTGGGCGACATCAGCCGGGAGACCCAGGGGGCCAGCGGCAACCTTGCGCTGCTGCCGCTTGGCGAGGAGACCGTGTCCGCAACCATCAAGTTCATCAACCAGGCGGAGGACTTCGCCGAGACCCTGTCACAGAAGCTGGCGGCGGGGGAGGAGGTGTCCGACAGCGACTACCAGACCATGGTGACGCTCTCCGACAGCGCCGCGCGCTTCACGCTGGGCCTGGAGGAGCTGCTGAACCGCTACGAGCGCGGCGAGGCGGTGTTCAGCGCGGACGACTTTGCCGAGACCGGCGACGAGAGCCTCTACCCACTGACCGGCGAGGCTGCCGAGTACCCGGTGCTGCTCTACGACGGCCCCTTCTCCGACGGCGCGACCGTGGGCGACTTTGAATACCTCGCCGCCATGGAGGAGGTCACCCGGGAGCAGGCCGAGGCCAAGCTGCGCGCCTTCGTGCCGGTGCAGGAGCTGACGTACCTGGGCGAGAGCCACCCGGAGGTGGACTGCTACGACTTCCGCATCGTGTCCAACGGTTACAGCATGTCCGCAAGCGTCACCCAAATGGGCGGCGAGGTGCTCTATCTGCTGCCGGACGTGCAGGAGACGCAGGTGAATCTTTCCGAAGCCGAGCTCTGCGACCGCGCCCGGGCCTTCCTGATCTCCCGAGGCTACGGTGCGATGGAGATGAGCTACTACAGCCGCTACGGCGGGATCCTGACCATCAATTACGCGGCGGTGCAGGACGGCGTGATCCTCTACCCGGATCTGGTCAAGATCCAGATGTCCATGAAGGACGGCAGCGTGATCGGCCTGGACGCCAAGGGCTACCTGAAGAACCACAGCGTGCGCACGCTTGCCCAGCCGGCGCTTTCCGAGGAGGAGGCGCTGGGCAGGGTCAGCCCGAAGCTGACGGCGATCTCATCAAGGCTGTGCGTCATCCCCCAGAACCGTGCGGAGTATCTCTGCTACGAGATCAGCGCAGCCAATGCCGACGGCGACTTTCTGGTGTACGTGGATGCGCGCACCGGCGTGGAGCGGGAGCTGATGCAGGTGATCTCAAAATCGAACGGAACGCTGGTGATGTAGCCGTGGATACGACCTACGCACCCGGCCGCACGACCCCGCATAGGATGCATCAGACACTCTATGCGGAGCGTGAACCGATGATGATACTGAGAGGAGATTTGTTCAGCGCGTGCCTGGATCCGGTGGTCGGCTCCGAGCAGGGCGGCATCCGCCCGGTGCTCGTGGTGCAGAACGACGTGGGCAACCGTTACAGCCCGACGGTGATCGTGCTGGCGGTGACCGGCCAGGTCAACAAGACCCGCCTGCCCACCCATGTGCCGGTGGCGGCGGGCAATACGGGACTGCAAAAGGATAGCGTGGTGCTGGCGGAGCAGATTCGCACCCTGGATAAGCGCCGCCTGCGGGAGAAGATCGGCTCGCTGGAGCCGGAGGTCATGCAGAAGGTCAGCGAGGCCATGATGGTGTCCCTGGGCTTCCCAGTTCATTGATACGGATGTGGATAGGGAGACTGTGCACAGAAAAAGGCGGCGCAGGTCAGAACGACTTGCACCGCCATGCCTTTATGATTCCAAAAACTCCATCATCGCGTCCAGATTCTTTTCCATGCTCCTGCGGCCCATTTCGTACACCGCGCGCAGCTTCTCGGGATCCTTTTCGGTGCGCTTGATGGGCAGGGGCGCGTCGGGGGCGAGCACGAAGGCCCGGCCCGCGGCCTCCTCGGCGCGCACGTAGGCGGTGGATGCGTTGTAGACCTCGTGGCGGTGGGCCATGGTTTCGATGAGCCTCGGGTACTTCCGCAGCACCACGCGAATCAACGGCAGCATGCTGTTCTTCTCCTTCACAAAGTCCCTCGGCTGGGTGAGGATCACCACGTTTTTCTCGTAGCCGATGCTCTGGAACCAGCGCAGGGGGATGGAGTCCGCCGCGCCGCCGTCCAGCAGCTCACGCCCACCCACGTGCACCACCCGGGACACCATGGGCATGGACGCCGAGGCCCGGATCCAGTCCATGTCCTCCTCGTCGCCCTTGGTGAGCTTCTGGTACACCGCCTCGCCGCTGTGCACGTCGGTGCACACCACGTAGAATTCCACGCTCGACTTGCGGAAGGTCTCGGAATCGAAGGGATCCAGGTGCAGCGGGATTTCCCGGTAGCAGAAGTCCGCGCCGTAGAGGTCGCCGGTCTTGATCAGCGACCGCATGCCGCAGTAGCGGGGGTCGCGGATGTACTTTATATTGTAGCGCATGGCGCGCTCCGGCTGGTTGGACTTGTAGTTGCAGCCGAAGCATGCACCGGCGGACACGCCGATCAGGCCGTCGAAGTTCACGCCGCGCTCCATCATCACATCCAGCGCGCCTGCGGTGAACATGCCGCGCTGGGCACCGCCCTCCAGCACAAGCCCGGTCTTCATGGGTTCAGTTCCTCCATTCATGTTGGGCCAACAGCGCAGCTTCCAGCTCCGCAAGGGTCTTGCCGTGGCGAAGGCCGTAGGGCTCGGGCATGGGCTCGGGCCAGTTCCACGAGCAGTTGCCCTCCACCACGGCGATGTTGAAGTCGCCGTACTGCACAAGGCCGATCTCCAGCTCCGTTGCGCCATCGGAGTTCTCCATGGGATAGCAGCGGATGCGGGTGCGCTCATTCAGCAGCCGGAAGCGCTCCGGGAAGCCGATGGGCGCGTCCCGAACCACCGGAAATGCGTCGCCGCAGATGGCGGCGTAGACGCAGAAGCAGGATGAAAAGCGCTCCTTCATGCCCCGGCTGTGGACAAACTGCGGGTGGGCGGGATTCACGCCCCGCAGGATGGGCACCTCCGGGAAGCGGGCGATCCAGCCCCGACTGCCGTCCTCGAAGCTGCAGCGCTCGGGCACGGCGCGGAAGCCGCAGCGTTCATGCAGGGTCTTCTCATCCGTGCTCAGGCTCTCCTTGAACAGCTCCTTCCGCAAGCCGAAGTGGAATGCGGTGGCGAAGGGCATCTCCAGCGCGTCGGGGTCGTAATTCACCGCGCGGAACTCGACCACCACACCCCGACCCTCGCCGCCGCAGGATTCGCAGCGGACGCTGAAGGGGTTCGCATTGACGTCGTGGCCGACGTGGCGCTGATCCACGAACGCCGGCGGCGCACCGGACTTCATCCGGAAGGGCGTGCCGCTTTCCCTGTGCCCCAGATTGAAGCTGCAATAGGGCCTTGTTTCACAATCGTCGACGCCGCCGTCCAGAGGGATCGCGCCCAGGTCGGGCAGTCCCCCCAGCAGCGGCGCAAGATCATTGAGCGCCTCTTCGGAAAATACGTATTCCCGGGAGAGGATCGCCCGGAAGGCCGCGCGGTTTGCATTGGTTTTGAGCAGATCGTTCCACAGTGCGCCGGGGCCGGTCTCCGGGAAGATCCCATAGGCCTCGCCATCGCCGATGCACAGATCCTCTGCACGCTCACCGTCGGTGAGGTAGAGAACCAGCGCGTCACTGTCCATGTTGGCGGCATAGATCACCGGAGCGCCCAGCTCCCGCGTGAGCTGCCGCGCTTCGTCGGGGCCTGCGGCTTCGGGGGAATCCGGAACCAGCGCGCCCCAGGCCTGCCGTGCCGATGCGTACAGCTGCATTCTGCGCTCGCCGTCCGCATTGCCCGGCAGAAGGTCGTAGCCCCGGGCCCGGAAGCCGTCCTGAAGCCGGAGCCGTGCCCGTTGTGGTGCACCGCCGGTGTGGATCAGGTACAGGTTGAAGAAGCTGCCCATGGGAATCCCCCTCTCTCGATCTGATGCAAGTATAGCACAAAATTTCCCTTTGGGAAAGCGACAGTGGGAATGAAACGCGCATTGCGGGCGCAAACTACGCCCAAAGGAGGGATATTTATGAATCCGTTTGAGATGCAGCCCGGCAGGCAGGCCGAGCTGATCCTGGACTGGGCGGCGATGCGCCCGGAGCCCTACGACAAGCGCAGCGTGGATCCCTACACCCGCACGCGCCTGATCCTGATGAACGGCACGGAGTTTGAAAACGTGTGGTTCTCCCATCAGTTTTCCCGGCACACGGTGGACAACGAGGTTCGCCGCCAGCTGGCGCTGATCCGCCGCAGCGAGCAGCAGCAACAGAAGCTCTTGTGCCACCTGAAGCCGCTGGACGAGACGATGCTGGAGCACACCATCGGCTACGAGCAGCTGGCGGTGGATCTGACGGCCCACCTCGCCAAGCGCGTGAGCGACGCGGGGCTGAAGAATGCGCTGGACTTTGCGCTGCTGGAGGACTTCGACCACCTCTACCGCTACGCGGACTATCTGGACATGCAGTCCGGCGAGAAGGCGGAGAATCTGGTGGGCCGCTACACCGAAATCATGCCGGGTCGTCCCACCATCGCCCACCACCGCCACCCCTACGATTCCATCCGCTATCCCATGACCGCCGCGAACCCGTCCACGCTGGACGTGCTTGCGGCCAACGTCATCACCGCCGCCGAGCAGCAGACCATGAACTATTATATGAACGTGGCGGCGAACTATCCAGAGGAGACGGGCAAGCGGCTGTACCAGGAGATCGGCATGGTGGAGGAGGAGCACGTGTCCCAGTACGGCAGCCTGCTGAACCCCAACCTGAGCTGGCTGGAGAACCTGCTGGTGCACCAGTACACCGAGTGCTGGCTGTACTGGAGCTGCCACGAGAC
>JAEDKS010000013.1 GCA_016295665.1 Clostridia bacterium | reverse complement strand
AAGGCTTCGCGCAACACAGGCGCGGAGCCTTTTGTGCAGGTCAGAACTTATGCCAGCAGGTCATCCATGGTATACAGCCCCGGCTCCCTGCCGATCAGGAACTGGGCGGCCCGGACGGCGCCGACCGCAAACACGGCGCGGTTTTCCGCGGAGTGGGACAGCTTGATGCGCTCCATGGGGCCGAAGAAGCAGACCTCGTGCTCACCGACCACGGTGCCGCCCCGCAGCGCATGGATGCCGATCTCGCCCTTCTGGCGCTTGCAGTTCCGCCCGTAGCGGCCCGGCACCATGGGGTGCGGCTCGTCATAGGCCGCCTGAACGGCGTCGTAGAGCATCAGGGCCGTGCCGGAGGGGGCGTCCGCCTTGCGGTTGTGGTGCGCCTCCACGATCTCCACATCGAAGTCGTCGCCCAGCACCTGCGCGGCCTTGCGGGCCAGCTGACGCAGCAGCGCCACGCCGATGGACATGTTCGCGGAGCGGAAGATGGGTACGCGCTCCGCCGCCTGGTCGATGTCATGGAGCTGCTTTTCGTCCAGACCGGTGGTGGCGATCACGGCGGGGATGCTGTTCCGCGCCGCGTA
This sequence comes from Clostridia bacterium, assembly GCA_016295665.1. Lineage (GTDB taxonomy): Bacteria > Bacillota > Clostridia > Christensenellales > Aristaeellaceae > HGM11604. The sequence goes on along the minus strand of JAEDKS010000013.1, from coordinate 24,880 downwards.
GCGCAGCAGCGGCTCCAGCGCGCCGGGCTTGGAGAAGTCGATGATGGCATCGCCCTTCACCGGCGCCTCGTCAAAGGAGTGGTAGACGGGGATGGCCTCGTCCTCCAGCGGCTGCAGGTCGATGCCGCCGACGACCTCGATGCCGGCAGCCCGGCACTGTGCCAGCACGGCGCGGCCCATGTGACCGCCGATGCCGGAAATCCAAATCTGCATGGTTTTCTCCTGCCTTCCTTCGGGGCCTCAGGCAATCAGCCCCAGCTCGCGCATAATGCCCAGCATCTTCTGCTCGTTGGCGGGCTGCATGGGAACCAGGGGCAGCCGCAGCTCGTTCTCGATGAGGCCCATGGCTGCCAGCGCCGCCTTGCAGGGGATGGGGCTGGTCTCGCAGAACAGCGCCCGGATCAGGGGCAGCAGCCGCAGCTGCTCGGCGATGGCGGTGGCGAAGTCGTTCTGCAGCGCCGCGTGCATCATGCGGGAGGTCTCGGCGGGCATCACGTTGCTCAGCACCGAGATGCAGCCCACAAAGCCGCAGCTCATCAGCGGAATGTTCAGCTCGTCGGAGCCGGAGTAGAACACCGCGTCGTCGCCCACCAGACGCACCTTGTCCAGAATCTGCGCCACGTCGGTGGCGGCCTCCTTCACGGCGATGACGTTCGGGTGCTTGCAGATGGCCTGCAGCGCGGCGGGGGAGATGTTCAGCCCCGTGCGGCTGGGCACGTTATAGACGATGACGGGCAGGGTCGCCGCGTCCGCCAGGGCGTTGTAGTGGGCGATGAGGCCCTCCTGGCTGGTCTTGTTGTAGTAGGGCGTGACCACCAGCTGCGCATCCGCGCCGAACTCCTTGGCGGCGTGCGCGGCCTCCACGGCCTCGCGGGTGCAGTTGCTGCCGGTGCCGGCGATGACCGGCACGCGGTGGTGCGCCACATCCACCACCCGGCGGACAACGGACAGATGCTCCTCCCAGGTCATGGTGGCGGGCTCGCCGGTGGTGCCGCAGGCGATGATGGCGTCGATGCCGTTCTCCAGCTGCATTTCCACCAGCTTGTCAAGCGCGGGGTAATCCACCTCGCCGCCCTTGAAGGGCGTCACGATCGCGGTGCCGCAGCCGGTAAACAGGGGTGTAGCCATGTTCATGTCCTCCTTTTCGGTGGTGGGCGTCGGGTGCCGGATGGGGAAGCGTATGCCCCCACCCGGCACCTGATGCGTGTTACTTCCGGGTGATGTAGCCCTTCCGGCAGAGCAGCTCTGCCGTCAGGATGCCGCCGCCCGCCGCGCCGCGCACGGTGTTGTGGCTGAGGCAGACGAAGCGGTAGTCGAACAGCTTGTCCTCCCGCAGGCGACCGATGCTGATGCCGAAGCCGCCGCCGAAGTCCCGGTCGAGCCGGGTCTGGGGACGGGTGGGATCCTCAAAGTACTGCAGGAAGGGCTTGGGGGCGCTGGGCAGCTCCAGGCGCTGCGCCTCGGTCTCGAAGGAGGCCCAGCGCTGCTTGATCTCCTCCATGGAAGGCTTGTCGCGGAAGGAGACGCTGACCGCCGCCATGTGACCGTCCGCGCAGGCCACGCGCAGGCACTGGGCGCTGATGACGGGCAGGGTGGCGTTCACGATGACGCCGTTTTCCACATGGCCCCAGATTTTGAGGGGCTCGTTCTCGCTCTTCTCGTCCTCGCCGCCGATGTAGGGGATCACGTTGTCCACCATCTCGGGCCAGGTCTTGAAGGTCTTGCCGGCGCCGCTGATGGCCTGGTAGGTGCAGACGCTGACCTTCTCGGGGCCGAAGTCCATCAGGGGGGTCAGGGCGGGCACATAGCTCTGGATGGAGCAGTTGGGCTTCACCGCGATGAAGCCGCGCTGGCAGCCCAGACGCTTCCGCTGGGTCTCGATGACCTGAATGTGGTCGGCGTTGAGCTCGGGGATGACCATGGGCACATCCTCGATGCCACGGCAGGCGCTGTTGTTGCTGACCACGGGCACCTCATGCCGGGCGTAGTTTTCCTCCAGCGCGCGAATCTTGTCCTTCTTCATGTCCACGGCGCAGAACACGAAGTCCACCTGCGCCGCCACCGCGTCCACGTCCGCGGCGTCCACCACGGTCAATTCCGCCACATCCGCGGGGATCTCCCAGTCGAAGGCCCAGCGGTCACCCACCGCTTCTCGGTAGGTTCTGCCGGCGCTGCGGGCGGAGGCCGCCACGCACACCACCTGGAACCAGGGGTGATCCTTCAGAAGCGAAATGAACCGCTGTCCCACCATGCCCGTAGCGCCAACGATACCGACACGATACTTCTCCATCTTGCATCTCTCCTTCTGTTCATGCCCGGAGTTACAAAAATACACCCCAAGCGATGCCTGCGGTGCGCTGCGGCGAAGCAGCCCAAAGGCCGCTCTCCTCTGAACCAGCGCTCCGCCGGGTCACCGACCCGATGACAGTTGCAGACCTGTTTGGCCTGCACCCAAGCGGCTGCGCCGATGCCTCGCAGTCCTTTCGGCACGACACCCTTTTCCGAAGCCTCATGGGAAGGATCGTTCCTCCGCTTCGGTACTCCTGAGCCGTGCGCCTCTGATTCCGTTCAACAGTATTGATTTCCGGGAACGGTTCTCATCATACCATGGAAGAATGTGCTTGTCAACGGGAAATGCGGACAAAAAACGAAAACTGTGCAAAAACAGGCATCACAAAGGCCGCCGGAGAGACTTGCACCTCTCACAGCGGCCTTTGCTTGTATGGAGGATAGGGAGGTTGACATTCTACGGAAGAATGTCAGAAAAAGGAGATTGCACTCATTCAGGCTGGTGGCTGCCTTCCTGATTGCAAGGATAGGATACAATGGCTGTATGAATCGAAAATGAACATTCGGTGAAGAATCCGGAAACTCGGGTCGAAATTTACCGGCGGCTGTTCAGCTCGCTGCGCTCGGACTTGATGTTCTCGGCGATATCGCCCAGGTAGGTCTCGGCGCGGGACATCATGTCGTCCAGATAGGAAAAGACGCGCTGATGCAGGTCGTTGACCTGCGCGTTGGCATCGGCGAGGATGCGATCCGCATCCACCTTGGCGCGCATGTAGACCTCCTCCTGGCTCTTGAGCTGCTCGGCCTTCAGGTTGGCCTCCATGATGATGGCCTGCGCCTGCTGCTGGGCTTGCTGCTCGATCAGCTGGGCGTTTTCCCGGGCCTGCTGGGTGAACTGGCGGGCCATCTGCTCGGCCTCGGCATGGATGCGGCCCGCCTTGTCCTGGGCCTGGGCGAGGGCGCTGTCGGCGGCCTGCTGCGTTTCCTGGGCCTTGGCGAGGAGCACGGCGGCCTCCTCCTCGGCCTGCTTCAGCCGGGCCTTGTGGTCGTTTTCGGCCATGCGGCGGATGCTCTCCTCATCGCGCAGCAGCGCCTCGGCCTTCTGGATGCTGTCCGGCAGCGCGTCCAGGATCAGCCGGAGCCGATCGCCCATGTCCCGGGCGCTCACGATCTTGGAATCGCGGGAGAAGGCATAGCGGGGGGCAGCCTCCAGCATGGACAGCAGCTCCTCGATGGTGGCCTGAAAGTGAAACAGGTTCTTGTCCTGAATTGCCATAGCGGTTGCCTCCTTGACGTTGAAAGCGATGGGAAATCAGGCCCTGCGAAGGCGGGCGCGAACCTCGGACTCCACCTCGGCGGGCACGAAGCCGAACAGGTCGTCGGAATACCGTGCCAGCTCCTTGACGCTGGTGGAGGAGATGACGCAGTGCTCCGGCATGCCCATCAGGAACACGGTGTCGATTTCCGGGGCCAGGCGCCGGTTGATCTGGGCGAGGGTCAGCTCATTCTCAAAGTCGCTGGCGGTGCGCAGGCCACGGATGACGGCCTGGGCGCCCACCTGCCGGGCGAAGTCCATGGTCAGCCCGTTGAAGCTGCTGACCGACACCTGGGGCAGGGCGGCGCAGCACCGCTGCAGCATGTCCACCCGCTCCTCCATGGCGAAGCAACCGGTCTTGTGCGGGTTGTGAATGACGGCGACGATGACCCGGTCGAACAGGGCGCAGGCGCGCTCAATCACGTCCATGTGCCCCACCGTCACCGGATCGAAGCTGCCGGGATAGACGCAGATTCGTTCCATGAATCATCCCTCCTCCGGGGCGGCTGTGTAGATGCTGATGCCCACATAGCCGTATTTGCGGGAATCCGTGAGCAGATAGCCCTCCGCCACGAGGGACGGATGCCCCGCAGGATGCTCCACCACCACCAGCGCCCCCGGTTCCAGCAGCGGCCTGAGCTGTGCCGTGACGCCCGACAGGTCGGTCATGGCGTAGGGCGGATCCAGAAACACCAGGTCGAAGGCGGCGCCCTGTCCCTTCAGGCGGCTTACCGCCTGCTGCCAGTCGCAGCGCAGGAGGGTGATTCTGTCCCCGTAGCCCAGGCGCTCCACGTTCCGCTGCTCGCAGGCCTGGGCGGCCCGGTCGCAGTCCACCATCACGGCGCTCTGCGCGCCCCGGCTCACGGCCTCCAGCGACAGCGCCCCGCTTCCGGCGAAAAGATCCAGCACCCGGCTGCCCCGGACATGCTTCTGCAGGATGTTGAACAGGTTCTCCCGGACCCGGTCCAGGGTGGGGCGGGTGTCGCGGCCCTCCGGCGCCTCGATGGTGCGGGAGCGGGCCTCTCCGGCAATGATTCGCATAACTACCTCGTCAGTTCAGCTGCTGCGGGCCCTTGGGCTGCAGGCGCTGCTTCTGCTTTTGCTGCTGCTTCTGCTTCTTGCGGGCCTTGCGCTTGTTCCGGGCGATGTCGGTGTGGATGCGGGTGCGCATGGCGACGCCACGGGTGTAGCCGATGCCGTAGCTCAGCGCGGGCAGCAGCAGCGGCAGCACGCATAGCCGCTCCACCAGCAGCAGGGCATCGGCGTTCTCCGCGCCGATGATGCTGATGAGGGGCATGATGCTCATGCGGACGATGAGCCGCAGCACGTCCTGCAGCTCCATGCCCACCGCCTGCGTGTAGTAGGCGATGGCGTCACCCACCTCGGCGCGTCCGGTCAGGCCGGAGACCCAGCTCGGCAGGGCGCCGTGACCGTAGAGCTGACGCTCGGTGATGCAGGCGAACACGATGCCGATGATCAGAAACGGCAGGCTGCCGGCGAGGCCGATCAGGAAGCCCTTCAGGGGATGGAAGCAGCGCTTGCGCTCCTCCTCATTCACGGGGCGCCCGGTCTCCTGACGGGTGTAGAGAATCTCGCCCGCGTTCACATCGGTGGTGCCACGGCTGGCGCCGTTATAGAAGTAGATCATGTAGACCACGATCATCAGCATGCCGTTGGTGATCAGGCGCAGGATGAGGCTGTCCCACATCAGCATGCCGCCCAGGATCAGGAAGCCCGCCATCACGCCGATCAGGGACACCAGGAAGAGCAGGCTGGTCTTGATGCTCTGCCTGTCCCAGGGCTCACCCTTCAGGTACGGCTTGACAACCGGCTTGACGGTCTTTTTCTTCTTGTTCTTTTCCATGGCTGTGGTTCATCCTTTCTTGTGTCTGAAAAAGGTGGATGCCGTGCTGATCCGCGGCGGCATAAAGAGGTCTGTCCCAGGGCTCGGCAGGAATCCGCTCCGCCCATTGCCACCCCATGACCATGCCCAGCGTCGGGCAGTCCGCCCGTGCCAGGAGGCGATCATAGTAGCCGCCGCCCTTGCCCAGGCGCATGCCCGTGGGGTCGATGCCCTCCAGCGGCACCAGCAGCAGGGAAAGCCGTTCCGGCGCGAGCAGGGGAGCGTCCGCCGGGGGCTCCGGGATGCCGTAGGCACCGGGCACCAGCGCCTCCAGCGACGTGATATGGCGCAGGGTCATCACGCCCTCCGACTCCACCCGGGGCAGAGCCAGCAGGCTGCCCCGGCGCAGTACCTCCCGCAGGAGCGGCAGCACATCGGCCTCTCGGCGCAGGGGCACATAGCCGCCCACGCATGCCGCCCGCTGAAAGGGCGCCCAGGCCAGGACATGGCGCTGCAGCGCGGCGCTCTGCCGGTTTCTCTCCTCGTCTCCCGGGTAGGCCGAGCGAAGGGCGCGTCTCAGCGCCGCCTTCTCATTCATGCAGCCACACCCGCTTCACGCGCCCCGTTGCCGCCAGCAGCATCTCATAGCTGATGGTGCCGCTCCAGGACGCCATATCCTCCGCGGTGATCTCCGCGTTTCCGTCCCGGCCCAGGAGCGTCACCACATCTCCGGGCCGAACCTCCGCCAGGGCCGAAGCATCGGCCATCATCTGATCCATACAAATGCGGCCCACCACCTTCAGCCGCTTTCCCCGCACGATGACCTCCGCCCGTCCGGAGGCGGCACGGTGGTAGCCGTCGCCATAGCCGCAGGCGATGGTCGCGATGCGCATGGGCCTGTCCGCCGTGAAGGTGCGCCCGTAGCTGACCGTGTCCCCGGGCTGAATCTCCTTCACATGGGTGACGCGGGTGCGCCAGCTCATGAAGGGCTTCAGCGGCAGATCGGTGGGCACCGGCGGGTAGCCGTACATGGAGATACCCATGCGCACCATATCGAAGGCGGCCTCCGGCATGAGCCGGTGGATGGCGGCGGAGTTGGCGCAATGGCGCAGGATGCCCTCCGGCAGCAGCGCGCAGAGCGCCCGGAAGCGTTCCAGCTGCTGACGGGTGAAGGCCATGTCCTCGCCGTCCGCGTCGGCAAAGTGGGTGAACGCGCCGGTCAGCGTCAGGCTCGGGCAGGCGTCCAGCGCGGACAGCACCGCCCGCACCTCCGCCGCGTTCCGTGCGCCGATGCGGCACATGCCGGTATCCAGCTTGAGGTGTACCTTCACCCGTCCCTCGCCCACGGCGGCGGAGAGCGCCCGCACCGAGGCCGGGTCGCAGACGGTCAGCGTCAGGTCGTACCGGGCTGCCAGGGGCCCGTCCTCGGGCAGCGCGGCGCCAAGCACCAGAATCGGCGCCTGTATGCCGCTCTCCCGCAGCGCGGCGCCCTCCTGCGGCAGCGCCACCGCCAGCCAGGAGGCACCGGCCTCCAGCGCGGCGCGGGCCACCTGCACCGCGCCATGACCGTAGGCATCCGCCTTGACCACCGCCAGCAGCCGGGTGCCCTCGGGCACGGCGCCGCGGATCAGCCGCACGTTCTCCCGCAGCTGCGCCAGGTCAATGCAGCGCCCGGGAAGGAGCTCTTCCATACATCCGTCGCCTTCTCATATCCTCAGATTGCGTCCATTCACCCGAAGGGTGAACTTGTTCTTTATTATAGCACACAGGCGGCCCAAAGGAAAGAGAGGATTCGCACAAATCCTGTAAGAAAACGATGCGGGGCGCGGGAAAAACCGCCGGGCAGCGGGCGGCAGCCCACCGGGCGCGGAAAAAGAGCGGAAGGGAAAGAGGAAAAACTTGAAATATGTAAAAAAACTGTGTTAGTATGAATTGGATGGCCCGGGCTGTGCCGGGCCCACGGGGCTGATGTACCAGGGAGGAAGGAGCCCGGCTGATGCGTGTCAGCCGGATGGGGGAGGAACGGGATGAAAAGAATCGTGTGTCTCATGCTGCTCGTATGTGTGCTCGTGGGGCTCGGTGGCTGCGCGGGGACGCAGCAGGCACCGGAGGTGACGCCGGAGGCGGAGCGGCCCATCAAGGAGCGGCTGCTGTCCGGCGTGGAGGGGCTGGAGAAAAGCGACCAGCTCTACTTTGCGGACGGCCTCACCATCACCGGCATGGGCGTGAATTTCTCCGGCGACGTCACCAGACGGACGGACAACTACTTCTGGCCCGCCATCCGGAAGCTGACCGGCGTGGAGCTGGACATCTTCTGGGAGGACAAGGAGCATTACATCACGAGCCTGTCCACCATGCTGCTCACGAGCCTGGACGAGCTGCCGGACATCCTGAACGCGTCGGATTTCGGCGTCATGGACCTGGCGGACGACGGCGCGGTGATTCCGCTGGACGACTACCTGGACCTGATTCCGAACGTGGTTTCCGCCGTGGGCGAGGACAGGATGAGCTACTGGCGGCAGGTGGACGGGCACATCTACACCATTCCGAGCGTCATCAACGTGCCCGGCGCGCAGACCATGATGGTGCGCCGGGACTGGCTGGACAGTCTGGGGCTTTCCGTGCCGCAGACCTGGGACGAGTGGGTGAACCTGTGGCGGGCCATCCGGGACAATGACCTGAACGGCAACGGCGATCCCACCGACGAGATTCCCTTCGCGTCCCAGTACGGCGCCGATGGGGAGCGCTGCTTCATTCCGCTGCTCAACGCCTTTGGCATCCGCACCTCCGGCGACACCCAGTTCTGCCGTCTGGAGGACGGCACCTACACCATGGTCTACGAGCACCCGGCCTATCCCGCTTTCCTGCGGGCGATGCAGGAGCTGTATGCGGAGGGGCTGATCTCCGCGTCGTTTGATGCCATGTACGCGGCGGACATGGATGCCGCCATGGATGAAAACCGCCTTGGCACCGTGTTCAACTGGGCGGAGCGGTGCCGCACCTCGGCGCAGGCGCTGCGGGAGAGGGGCGTTCAGGACGCGCTCTGGGAGGCGGTCGCGCCCATCACCGGCCCCGACGGGGCGCAGATGACGCCGGAGCGGCTCATGGTGATGCCCATGTGGTGCATCTCCTCCGCAGCCGAGAAGCGCGGCAAGGTCGAGGACATCCTCCGCTTCTTCAACTGGTATTATTCGGAGGAGGGCTCCTGGCTGTACAGCTACGGCCTCCCGGGCATCAGCTACGAGGTGGTGGACGGCACGCCGGTGATGGTCAGCGAAATGACGGCGAACGGCTTCACGGACTACCGGGCTGCCGGGTGCAACATCTCCAGTCTGGCGGGGCTGCTGCAGGAGAGCGCCTTCATGCAGTGTCTGTTCGAGGGCCGCACCGTGGACGGGATGGACGACATGACCGAGGAGTTCTACAAGGGCATCAGCGTGGTGAACAGCGGCTTCTTCTACGCGCTGCCCAAAACCTATGAGACCGCCGCCTATACCCAGTACCGGAACGCGCTGATTACCGAGGGCGTGTGCAGGCTCCGCAATCAGGCCATCAAGGGCGAAATCACGGTGGAGGCGTTCTTTGAGGGCTACGGCGCGCTGAAGCAGCAGGGGCTGCAGCGCGTGATTGACGAGGCCTCCGAGGCAGCGGGACGATAATCACCTGTGAGGGGGAGGAAACCATGAAATCTGCGCGAAACGGACGGAAGGAAAACGTTGCGACCACGCTGGGCATGCTCGGCGTGGTGGCGCTTGCTGCGCTCGTGATTATCGCTTCCACCCTCATTTTCAGCTACAACGCCAGAAGGGCTGCCGACGAGACGACCACGGCCCTGGGCAGGTTCTATCTGGAGGAAATCGCGGACCGCAACGTCTACGAGATCACCTCCACCCTGACGCACAACGTGGAGCAGTTGCAGCGGGCGGTGGAGGAGATGCGCCATGCGGAGATTCAGACGACGACCTCCCTGCGCACCTACCTGTCCATGATTCAGCAGCTCAACGGGCTGGACATGTTTGCGGTGGTGGATGAGGCCGGCATGGTCTACACCCCGGAAAACACCTTCTCCGGCATCTCCCGCTTCGGCTTCCTGTCCGAGCCGGTTACCCAGACCCGGTTCTACACGACGAGGAACACTCACTCCCGGGCGATGGTGCTGATTGCGATTCCCACGGAGGATTTCTACTTAGGGGACACCCACATCGTCAGCTGCATCACCGGCGTGGATGTGGACAAGATCATCTCCGCCCAGCAGATTCAGGGTGTGAACAATCAGGTGCTCTGCCGCCTGTTCAACGGCGACGACGGCACCTGCATCGTGGAGTCGGAGGGGCGGTACGCCGACGGCAGCAGCGTGTTCGACGTGTGGCGGAACGACTGCAGCTTCTCCGGCGAGTACTCCAGCGACAGGCTGATTCAGGACTGGAACAGCCGCACGGAGGGCTACGCGTATTACACCGCGCCGGAGGGCAGCACCTACCTGTACTACAAGCCCGTTCCCGACACGGACTGGATGGTGTCCGTCAGGCTGCGCGAGAGCGCCATCAGCACGCTGATTCTGGCCTCCAGCGACAGAACCCTGCGGGGGAGCTGGATTCAGCTGCTGGTGGTGATTGCCGTCATGCTGACGGTGTCGGTGCTCATCATCCGTCAGGTCAGGCGGAGCCAGTCCGAGCGGTTTGCCCGGGAAAAGGAGGAGGAGCTTCTCCGCCGGGACGCGAAGGCGAGCGAGGAAAAGCTGAAGCTGCAGGAGAAGCTGCTGCAGGAGGAGAAGGCGGCGAGCCGGCAGGCCTCCGTGCTGCAGATTCTGAGCAAGGAGTACTCCTCGGTGTACTACGTGGATCTGGACGAGGACACGGGCGTTCCGCTCCGGCTGTCGGACGTGTTCCAGGAGCTTGACGGCATCGAGGTGAACCATGCCTGCGCCTTCTCACAGGTCTACGAGCGCTATGTCCGCCGCTTCACGGCCCCGGAGCAGGCGGAGGAGCTGCTTCGCTTTGCCGACCCGGCCTTCCTGCGCCAGACGCTGAAGGACGATGAAATCCTCACGCACCTCTACCGCATTCAGCGGGACGGCAGGGAAATCTACGCGCAGCTCCGCATTGACCGGGTGGAGGATGACGCCGGCTTCCGGCATGTCGTGGTGGGCTTCGCCATCGTGGACGATGCCATCCGCGCCGAGCAGGAGCAGCAGCGCGCCCTCCGGGACGCGCTGGCGCAGGCGGAACGCGCAAGCCGCGCCAAGACGACCTTCCTGAACAATATGTCCCATGACATCCGCACCCCGATGAACGCCATCATCGGCTTCACCAACATCGCGCTCAAGCAGGACATTCCGCCCGGGGTCAGGGACTGCCTGGAGAAGATCAGCGAGAGCTCCGACCATTTGCTGACGCTCATCAACGACGTGCTGGACATCAGCCGCATCGAGAGCGGCAAAACGAAGTTCACCCCGGTACCGGTCGATCTGGTCGCGGTCGCTGACGTGGTGCTGGATATTACCCGGGGCTTCCTGTCGAACCGGGATATCGCGTTCCATGTGCACCGGGTCAATCTGGAGCATCCCTATGTGCTGGCGGACGCGGTGCGGATCCGGGAGGTGCTCGTGAACATTCTGAGCAACGCCGTGAAATTCACCGAGGACGGCGGCACCATCACCTTTGAAACCCGGTGCCGCCCGGGCGCGGCTCCCGGTCACGTCATCATCACCTACCGGATTGAGGACACCGGCATCGGCATGAGCCCGGCGTTCATCGGGCACATCTTCGATGAGTTCTCCCAGGAGGAATCCAGCGCGAGAACCCAGTACAAGGGAACGGGGCTGGGCATGGCGATCACCAAGCGCTATGTGGAGCTGATGGGCGGCACCATCGAGGTGGAGAGCCAGAAGGGCGTCGGGTCGGTTTTCACGGTGGAGCTGCCCATGGAGCTGACCGACGCCGAAAGCGCCGGGAAGCAGGAGATGCCCATCAACCCGGCTGACCTGAGCGGCATCCGCGTCCTGCTGGCGGAGGACAACGACCTGAACGCGGAGATTGCCATGGTGCAGCTGGCGGAGCTGGGCATCCGGGTGACGCGGGCCACGGACGGCGACGAGGTCGTCAGGCTCTTTGCGGAGAACCCGCCGGACACCTTCGACGTGATTCTCATGGACATCATGATGCCGAAGCGGAACGGCTATGAGGCCACAGCCGCCATCCGAGGCATGGCAGACCGGGCGGATGGGCAGACGATCCCGGTGATCGCCATGACAGCCAACGCGTTCGTCGAGGACATTCAGGCCTCCCTCAACGCGGGCATGAACGCCCATCTGGCGAAGCCCATCGTGATGGACGAGGTCATCAAGACCATCGCAAGGAATCTGAACAGGTAGCGGGCGGCGGCGCGGATCGGGGGATGGGCCGTACCGCCCCGCATCGAACAAACCTCCTGCCGCGGCACAGCGCTGCGGCAGGAGGTCGTTTTCTTTGGATGCTATTCCCAGTCCACCAGGCCCTTGCTCTCCAGGTACTCCTGCTGGAAATCCATGTAGTCGTCCACCAGGGATGCTACCTTCACGGCCTGCTCCGGGGTCAGATCGTTCTGGGCCACCACGCTTTCCACCATGGACTCGAAGGCGTCGTCGTCCTCGTAGTAGCTGTCGCCGGCGTTGCCCTCCTCGTCCAGCACGCCGCTCTCGTGCATGTAGGCCATGTCGGCGTCGATGATCTGGCTGAGCAGCGATTCCAGCTGATCCGCCAGCTCCTGGTGCTCCCTGCGGTTGATGCGCCGGGCGATGAACGCCAGCGCCTCCTGCTTGTCGTAGCCTCTCATCATGGGGTCATCCCTCCTTCTATTTCGGTTGGGTGACGGATGTCACCGGTGCCCGTCGAAATCCCGCTGCCGGGCGATTTCGTACAGGCAGATGCTGGTGGCGCAGCCCACGTTCAGCGAGCTTGCCGCGCCGTAGATGGGAATGCGCAGCAGCAGGTCGCAGGCCTCCTTCCAGGCCCGGCTCAGCCCGAAGGTCTCGTTGCCCACGAGAAGCGCCGTGGGGCGGTTCAGCTGCGCCTCATGCAGGGCCATGGTGCCGTGGGCGCTGGTGCCGACCAGCTGCGGCGCGCAGGGCAGGCTGCGCAGGAAGCGCACGGCCTCCTCGGTGGAGCCCAGCGCCAGGAAGGGCACATGGAACAGCGTGCCGATGCTGGCGCGGATGCACTGGGGGTCATAGAAATCCGCGCTGTGCCCGCAGACCAGCACACCACAGGCGCCGAAGGCATCGGCCGAGCGGATGATGGTGCCCAGATTGCCCGGGGATGAGGGTCGGTCACAGAGGATCAGCAGGGGATTGGGCGTGCTGTCCGCCGCCGCCCGCAGGCGCTTCTCGCCGTCCGTGCGCTGGTGCAGGATGCAGACCAGCTCGCAGGGGTTGTCCCGGTCGGACAGCTCGGCGAGCAGCGCGGCGGGCATGGGATGCAGCACCTCCGGCTGACTGCGGCGGAGCATGTCCTGTGCCCAGCCGGAGAGCCGGCGGTCGGAGGCGTAGGCGATGGACTGGAAGCGCTCTCCGGCAGCCACCGCCTGCTCCACGGGATGCACGCCCTCCAGAAAGAACAGGCGCGTGTGGGTGCGCTTCTCCCGGTTGCGGCGCAGCGTTTCATAGAGCTGAAACACATCGCTCCGCTTGTCAACGACAACGATTCTTGGCATGGTTCTCTCCTTTGGGGGCGCTGCGGAGCGCGCTCACAGCACCCTTCTGAACTGCTCCAGGGTGTCGCGGAACACGCCCATGGCGCGGCGCAGGGGCTCGGGGCTGGACATGTCGATGCCAGCCAGCTTCAGCGCCTCGATGGGCGGCACGGAGCAGCCCGCGGACAGGAAGCGGCGGTAGTCGCGCACGGCGCTCTCGCCCTCATTCAGGATGCGCTCGGACAGGGACACGGCGGCGCACAGCCCGGTGGCGTAGACGTACACATAGAACGCCCGGTAGAAGTGCGGGATCCGCATCCACTCATTGGCGATCTCCTCGTCCACCACGCAGGAGGCGCCGTAGTAGGTGTTCACCAGCTTCCGATAGGCGTCGGACAGGGTGTCCCGGGTCAGGGGCTGTCCCTGCTGGGCCATCTCGTGGGAGAGCTTCTCGAACTCGGCGAACATGGTCTGCCGGAAGCAGGTGGTGCGGAACTGCTCCAGGAAGTGGTTGAGCAGATAGGCCTGCGCCTTGCGGTTGCCCTCGAACTGGCGGAGCAGGTAGCGCATCATCACCGCCTCGTTGCAGGTGGAGGCCACCTCCGCCACGAACAGGCTGTAGTCACGCTTGGGGGCGGGCTGGGCGGTGTTGCTGTAGTAGGAGTGCATGGAGTGGCCCAGCTCATGGGCGATGGTGAAGGCGCTGTCCAGATTGTCGTTGTGGTTGAGCAGCACATAGGGATGCACGTTTGCCAGACCGCCGGAGGAGAAGGCGCCGCTGGACTTGTTCTCGGAGGGATACACGTCAATCCAGCCGCCGGTGCGGGCCTCCTTCAGCTTGGCGATGTAGTCCTCACCCATGGGCTTCAGACCCTCCAGCACCAGGTCGTAGGCCTTGTCGTAGGGCATGTCCATGTGGAAGTCGGACACGATGGGGGTGTACAGGTCGTACATGTGCAGCTCGTCCAGGCCCATGACCTGACGGCGGAGCTGCAGGTAGTCCTGCAGGATGGGCAGGGACTCGTGGATGACCTCGATCAGGTTGTCGTACACCCGCTCGGGAATCTCCAGCGGCTCCATGGCGGCGGCGCGGGCGGAGGCATAGTGCCGGGCCGTGGCGTAGAAGATGTCCTTCTTGACGCTGGCGGCATAGGTGGAGGCCAGGGTGGAGCCGAAGCTGCCGTAGGTGTTCATCAGCGCGGCCTGCGCCTGACGGCGCTCCTCCCGGTGCGGGGAGTGGATGAAGGTGGAGTAGTTGCCCTCGGTCAGCTGCTGCGTGGTGCCGTCCGCCAGGGTGATGTCCGGGAACTTCATGTCCACGCTGGTCAGCATGTCATAGATGCTGCTGGGGGCATGGGCCAGGTCGCCCGCCATCGCCAGCAGGCGCTCCTGCTCCTTGGGCAGGCAGTGGGGCTTCTGCAGCAGCAGGGAGCGCAGATACTCGGAGTAGTCCGCCATCTCCGGATCCTGCTGCATCTCCTTCAGCAGCTGCTCATCGAGGGCCAGCAGCTCCGGCTCCATGAAGGAGCAGGCGGTGGAGGCCTGCACGAACAGGTTCTGCACCCGGTCCGACTGGGCCTGCGCCTCGGGGTCGCCATTGTCGGCCTCCTTTGCCAGGAAGGCGTAGTCCGCCACAGGCATCAGCTCGTCATTGAGCGCGAAATAGTCACGGATGACCTGCCGGGGCTGCTCCGCCACATGTCCGTCGTAGGCGGCGAAGGCCTGCACCTTCCGGGTGACATCCTCCAGAGCCGCCTCCCAGGCCTCCCGGGTGGCGTAGATGTGGGTCAGATCCCACTTGTACCTTGCGTCGATTTCGCTGCGCTTGCGCTGCTTTTCAGCCATGCCTGTATTCCGTCCTTTCTCTCCGGCTCCCGGAGATCGTGGTTTCCTTTTCCAGATAGCAGTATAATCCAATCCGGCGGGAATTGCAAGCACCAGACAAAAGAGATGCTTATACGACAGGTGCGGCAGAGCGATCCGCTCTGCCGCACGGGTCTGCTTATCCCAGCAGCGTCGTGGTGAAGGAGCCCTGCCAGCACCGGCCCGGCGCCAGCATGGTCACGAAGGGCTTGTCCTCAAAGCGCCCGGAGTCGCCCACCTCGCTGGGCATGCCGTGCCACGGCTCCAGACACACATAGTCCGCGTTGGCGCCGGGCTTGGACCACACCGCCAGCACCTCCAGCTTGGGGAAATCGAAGCGGATGCCCCTGCCGGTTTCCCGGTGCACCAGATCGACGCTGCGGCTCTTCAGCTCCGTGAAGATCAGCGCGTCGCGGGCATCGAACAGCTCGTGCTTCAGCGGCAGCACCCGGGCCTGGTGGAAGCCGGGCAGGTACTCGGAGCCGTCGATCAGGTAGCCGCCGGGGGCCAGGCTGTTCCTGCCGTCCTCCTCCTCGGGGAACACCAGCTGATAGTCCTCGAAGGAGGCACCTGCCTCCATGGGGCACACGAAGCCGGGATGACCGCCCACGCAGAAGGGCATCACCCGCTCGTCCCGGTTCTCCACCAGGAAGGTGGTGGTGTAGCTGTTCACGCCCAGGGTGTAGATCACATGGAAGGCAAAGCGGAAGGGATACATGGTCCGGCTCTCCTCCGTGGGCTCCAGCATCAGCTCCACGAAGTCGTCGCCCTGACGGACGACGGTGAAGTCAGGGTTGCGGGTGAAGCCGTGCTTGGTCATGGGATAGACCTTGCCCTCCACGGTGAAGCGCCCCTCCGGCACGGAGCCGCACACCGGAAACAGCACCGGCGCGTGCTGTGCCCAGACCGAGGGATCCGCCTGCCAGATGACCTCGCGTCCATCCTGCCCCCGGAAGGAAGCCATCTGCGCGCCGCGCAGTTGTACCTCCGCGGTGCAGGTCTGATTGAAAAGCCTGATGTTCTCCATGGTATAACCTCCTGTTCCTTTCGTACTGCGCGTCAGACGCGGTGAAGCAGATTGAAGTCCCGGGGCGTGGCGGCGTCCACCCAGAAGGCGGCGTAGCTCATGCCCTCGCCCACGATGAGGCCGGCGTTGTTGCGGATGGGGTAGAGAATCTCGCTGCCGGGCAGCACCTCGGCGACCCGGTCACGCACCTTCTCCGAGGCGCTCTCGGAGTAGCTGTCGATGGCCAGCAGCTCCCGGCGGCCCTCCCGCTCCCGGGCGGCGACGAGACACACGATGTGCCCCACCCGCAGGTTGCACAGGGACACGCCGCGCTCGTTCAGCAGGAAGTCCCACAGCGTGTCCAGGTCGTTGCGCAGGCCGTCCTCCTCGTAGCGGAAGCCCAGGGCGGCGGCGTTTCCCGTCACCTGCAGCGCATGGAGCAGCGCGGGGCGGTCGGTGCCGTCATCGCCGCGCCCGCCGTTTTCGACGGAGAAGTCCGCCCATTGTTCCGGGGACTGCTCCCGCCCTGTGAGCCACGCCACGCCGTGGCACAGCGAGAAGATGCCGCAGCCTGCGGAGGACAGCGTGGCGCTGTCCTGATAGGGGTAGGGGTGCGTCCAGTCCCGGCTGCGCTGGTTGAAGAAGGTGAGGGTGCGGCCCAGCACGGGGATGGCTTTTGTTTTTCCGGTCAGCATGGTAAGCCTCTTTTCTGCGGAGCGGTCACCGAGAACGCGCACCGCGCATAGAATACAGTATCAAAAGGAGGGAGGAAGAACCGTGAACAAGCCTGCCGCCACCTCACCCTTTGCCGCCATGACCCACCAGGAGCAGCGGCACCAGTGGAACGTATGGCACGCCCGTCAGGACGCGACCCGCCCCGTGGAGGACGAGCGCCCGCCGGAGCCTGTGCAGCAGCTGCCGGACAGAGCGCCGGAAGCGCCTCCCGAGGCGCCCGCAAATCCGCCGGAGGTGCCCGCACCGCCCGCTGCACCGGTTCTGCGGCCCCATCACGGGCAGTATGACGCAGTCATTCGCCGTCTGCGGGCCGCGGGTCGTCAGACACAGCAGTTCGTGTCCACGTCCGTTTCGCCGGAGGACAGCACGGTGCAGCCGCCGTCCGGCAGACCGTAGAAGCGGAAGTACATCTCCTCCAGCGGAATCCACCGCTGCTGGAAGGCGGGCAGATGCGCCTCGCCATCCCGCGCCCGGAGCCTGCGCAGCTGCTCCGCCCGCCCGACGGTGAGGAACAGCCGCAGCGTGGCGAGACGCGCGATGGCAGGCAGATTGCTGTAGCTGCCCTCCAGAATCGTGACGGGGCTGCAGGGCACCGTGACAGGCGGAAGCAGCCTGTCCTCCCGGCAGCTGTAGGGCCGGTAGGCGATGGCCTCACCGCGCTGCCAGGGGTTCAGTACCTCCGCCAGCAGGCGCTCCAGATCCGCGTTGCCGCCGGGGCGGGCAAGCCGCTCCGGCGTTTTCTGCGCGTGGGGAACATAGAAGTCGTCCATGGGGATGACGGGCGCCTGCAGCACATCGCCCAGCAGCGCCGCCAGGGTGCTCTTGCCGCTGCCGCAGGGGCCGTCGATGGTGATGAGCTGCCGCGCCGCGCCACCGCGCCGGCCCAGCACCTCCAGCGCCTTCAGCACCGGCGCATAGCGGCTTGCCACGACCCGATAGGCAGGCCGGTACGCGGCCCGGTAGCGCTCCGAGTGCCCCGGGAGCCAGGCGGGCTCCCCGGTCAGGCGCCCGGCAAGCCCGTCCAGCTCGTCCGGTCCTGCCCCGGGCAGATGCAGATGTCTGATAGCCTCCGCGACCTCCTGCCGGGTGTGGACGGGCATATCCTGCGCAGAGCGCACCATCATCCGGGCCAGCATCCCGGGCAGGATGCCCAGCGCGGCGGCGGGGCGCAGGTTCACGCGGAGATAATCGTCCCCGATGCGCTCATACAGCGGCTCATCGGGGCAGGGGAGCAGCCCCTCCGTCTCCAGACGGATGCGCGCTTCCACCTCCGCCACTCCGCTCACCAGATGCCCACAGCCCAGCATGGCTTGAAAAATCAGCTTCACCGCGTCCTGCGCCGCCATCTCCGGATGGCGGGCAAGCTGCGCGGACAGGATTGCCTGCGCTTCCATAGCCCTCCAAAAGGGCGCCGTCACGGAAGATGACAGCGCATGCTTTTTCATGATCTTCGGTTATAGATTCTGCTTCAGAATGGACAATCCCTGCTTCAATTCGTCAAAAGATATGGTCAGTGGCGGCAGGAGCCGCACCTTTTCGTGGGCGGTCAGCACCATGAGCCCGTCCCGGAGGCAGTCCGCGGCGACCTGCGCGGCGGGCTTCTCCGTGGCGATGCCCAGCATCAGCCCCAGGCCCGTGATGCCCTTCACGCCGTTCACTCCCGCCAGCTCCCGCCGGATGAACTCGCCCTTCTCCGTCACCTGCGCCATCAGCTCCCCGGTCATGCGCGACAGCACGTTCACCGCGCCGGCGGCGCACAGGGGATTGCCGCCGAAGGTGGAGCCGTGATCGCCCCGCCCCAGCACGTTCTCCGCCTTTTCGCCCAGCACGCAGGCGCCCATGGGCAGACCGCCCGCCAGCCCCTTCGCGGTGGTGAATACGTCCGGCTGAACGCCGAAGTGCATGTAGGCGTACAGCCTGCCGGTGCGCCCGTTGCCGGTCTGCACCTCGTCCACCATGAACAGGGCGTCCATCTCGGCGCACTTCCGCGCCGCGTAGCGCACATAGTCGCCGTCCAGCACGTTCACGCCGCCCTCGCCCTGAATCATCTCCATCAGCACGCCGCAGACGCGTCCGTCCGCCATGGCCTCATCCAGCGCGGCGGGGTCGTTGGCCTCCACATACCGGAAGCCCGCCGGGAAGGGGCCGAAGTGCGCGTGGAACTTGTCCTGTCCCGTGGCGGCAAGGGTGGCGATGGTGCGCCCATGGAAGCTGTTGCGTAGCGTGACGATCACGTCCCGCCCGGTGGCCTCGCCGTACTTCCGCGCCACCTTCAGCGCGCACTCGTTGGCCTCCGCGCCGGAGTTGCCGAAGAACACCTTCTTCATGCCGGTGCGCTCGCACAGCATGCGCGCCAGCTCGGTCTGGGGCGCGGAGTAGTACAGGTTGGACACGTGGGCCATGCGGTGCAGCTGCGCCTCCACGGCGGCGACCCACGACGGGTCACAGGCGCCAAAGCAGGTCACGCCGATGCCGGAGCCGAAGTCGATGAGCGTCCGGCCCGCCTCGTCGGTGTAGCGGGCGCCCTCGCCCTTCTCCAGCGCGGTGTCGAAGCGCCCGTAGGTGCCGGCGATATAGGCCTTGTCAGCCGTCTTTGTATCCATCATTTGGTAAACTCCTTCTTGAACAGGGTGCCGGCGCCTTCGTCGGTGAGCAGCTCGATGAGCAGCGCGTGGGGGACGCGCCCGTCGATGATGAACACCTTGCGCACGCCCTCCCGGATGGCGCGGATGCAGCAGTCGATCTTGGGAATCATGCCGCCGGAGATGATGCCGTCCTCCTTGAGCCGCTCCATCTGCTGCAGGCTCAGGCGGCGGATCAGGCTGGAGGGATCGCTGGCGTCCCGCAGCAGGCCGGGGGTGTCGGTCATGGAGATCAGGCACTCCGCGTGGAGCGCCGAGGCCACGGATGCGGCGGCGGTGTCCGCGTTGATGTTGTACACATGCCCGGAGGCGTCGCAGCCGATGGTGGACACCACGGGGATGTAGCCCTTCTCCAGCAGGTCGGAGATGGGGGTGGGGTTCACGCGGACGATCTCGCCCACATAGCCCAGCCGCTCGTCGATCTGCCGGGCCTCGATCAGGCCGCCGTCCATGCCGCAGATGCCCATGGCCCTGCCGCCCAGGTTGTCCAGCTTGGCGACCAGGCTCTTGTTGATCTTGCCCGCCAGCACCATCTGGACGATCTCGCTGGTCTCCTCGTCGGTGACGCGCAGGCCGTCCACAAACTGGGACTGCTTGCCCACGCGCTTGAGCATGGCGGAGATCTCCGGGCCGCCGCCGTGCACCAGCACCACCCGCACGCCGATCAGGTTCAGCAGCACCATGTCCCGCATGACGTCGTGCTTCAGCTCGTCGTTGATCATGGCGTTGCCGCCGTACTTGACCACGATGGTCTTGCCGTAGTACTTCTGAATGTAGGGCAGCGCCTCCACCAGAACCTGGGCGCGCTGCGCGTTGCTCATGTCCATGCTTGTCTCCTCCGTCCGGTCAGGTGCGGTAGTCACCGTTGATCTTCACGTAGTCATAGGTCAGGTCGCAGCCCCAGGCGGTGGCGGCGGCGGTGCCGTCCCGCAGGGTGATCAGGATGTCCACCTCGTCCTCCAGCAGAATCTCCTTGGCCTTCTCCTCGGAGAAATCCATGCTGGCACCCATGGCGCACACCTGAACGGTGCCCTTCGCGGAGCGGAAGGCCACGTCCACCTGCTTCACGTCCAGCTCCGCGCCGGAGTAGCCCAGGGCGCACAGCACGCGGCCCCAGTTGGCATCCGCGCCGAACATGGCGGCCTTCAGCAGCGAGGAGCAGACCACGGCCTTGGCGGCGATCCGGGCATCCGCCACGGTCTTGCCGCCGGTCACACAGCAGGTGATGAGCCGGGTGGCGCCCTCGCCGTCCTTGGCGATCATCCGGCACAGGGTGGAGGCCACCTCGTTCAGCGCCTCGCAGAAGGCGTCATAGTCGGCGCCGGTCTCGGTGATGACGGGGTTGCCCGCCAGGCCGTTGGCCATGATGGACACCATGTCGTTGGTGGAGGTGTCGCCGTCCACGCTCATCATATTGAAGGTATCCTTCACGTTCTCCCGCAGGGCCTGCCGCAGCAGGGCAGGGGAGATGGCGCAGTCCGTGGTCAGGAAAACCAGCATGGTCGCCAGGTTGGGGTGAATCATGCCGCTGCCCTTGGCGATGCCGCCCAGCTTGCAGACCTGACCGCCCGCCACGAAGGACACCGCCACCTCCTTCAGCCGGGTGTCGGTGGTCATGATGCCCTCGGCGGCCTCCGGGCTGCCGTGGTCGGACAGGGAGGCATAGAGCGGCGCCATGCCTTCGGCGATGGGCGCGATGGGTAGGGGCTGACCGATGACGCCGGTGGAGGCCACGATCACGTCCTCCGGCTTCACGCCGGCGGTCTTGCCGGCAAGCTCGCACATCTGCCAGGCGATGTCCTCGCCGTCTGCGTTGCAGGTGTTGGCGTTGCCGCTGTTGCAGATAACCAGCTGCGCGGTGCCGTCCTCGATGTTCCGCTGGGTCACGAAGATGGGAGCGCCCTTCACCAGATTCGAGGTATAGACCGCAGCAGCGGCGGCGGGCACCTCGCTGAGAATCATGCTCAGGTCGCGCTTGGTGCGGTTCTTCCGCACGCCGCAGTGTACGCCGCCGGCCACAAAGCCCTTCGCGGCACAGACGCCGCCGTTGATATGCTCCATATTCCTTCATCCTCCATGCTTTTTCTTTCTTCGTTGATGATGCCCTCCGGGCTGCGGCGGAACCTCCGCTCCGCTCACAGGGCCAGCCCCGTGGTTTCCTCCGCCCCCAGCATCAGGTTCAGGCACTGCAGCGCGGCGCCCGAGGAGCCCTTGCCCAGGTTGTCGAAGCGGCTGACCAGCTCCAGGCGCTCGTCGTTGCCGATGACCATCAGCTCCATGCTGTCCAGCCCCGCCAGCGCGTTCGCGCCGATGAAGCCGCCCAGGGCGCTGGTCTCCCCATCGTCCAGCACCCGCACCACCGGGCTGCCAGCGTAGTGGGCCTTCAGACAGGCGCGCACCGCCTCCACGGGATGCTCCCGCACCCGCAGCTGAGCGGCGAACAGGGGCACCGTCACCTCCATGCCGCTGTAGAAGTCCCCGACGATGGGCGCGAAGATCGGCTCGTAGGCAAGGCCGGGAATCTTCCGCATCTCGGGCAGGTGCTTGTGGGTCTGGGTGAGGCCGTACTGACGCGGGCTGTCCAGCTCCGCGTCGCGTGACGCGGCCTCGTACTGGGCGATCATCTTCCGTCCGCCGCCTGAGTAGCCCGTCAGCGAGAAGCAGGACAGCTGCGCGTCCTCCGGCAGAAGCCCCGCCTGCACCAGCGGTGTGACCAGCGCGATGAAGCCGCTGGCATGGCAGCCCGGCACCGCGACCCGGGCCCCCTCCGTCACCGCCCGTCGGTGCGCGGCGGACAGCTCGGGGAAGCCGTAGCTCCAGCCGTCCAGCGTCCGGTGGGCCGTGGAGGTGTCCAGAATGCGCACATCGCTGCCCTCCGCCAGCGCCACGGACTCGCGGCTCGCCGCGTCGGGCAGGCACAGGATGGCGATGTCGGCCTCATGCAGCCGTGCGCGTCTCGCCTCCGGATCCTTCCGCATTTCCTCCGGGAGCGTCAGCAGCGTCACATCCGCCCGCCCCGTCAGCCGGTCGAAGATGCGCAGGCCCGTGGTGCCCTCCTTGCCGTCGATGAATACCTTGGCTGCCATGGTGATCCTCCTTGCACTTATGCACAATAGTGCATAAATATGCGAATATTATACACGGGCGGGCGCGTTTGTCAAGGGGGTGCCGGCAGAAAGCCGAAAAACCTTTCCTGCCGGGGAAACCCCGCCCGTGGCCGTACAGTCCGCCATGATACGCCTGTTTCCGGGAAATGTCCATAGGCAGAACAGAAAAAATTCAGAAAAACATTCATTCTTCTGTGGCACGCGCCCGGTTTGACACCGGATGGGCGCTGTGCTACAATCGAAGCGGACGGGTGGGTGCCGAAGGTGGGTCCCGCGATGGCTCAACCGCTGCTTGAATCCTGCCGGTTCAACGGTTGCTTGCTTGCTTTCGGGCCCCGTGGCGGGTAGCATGGTGGACGAGCGCCGCAGACCACGCGGCGGAGAAAGGATGGGAAAACCATGTTCGATATGCAGAAAATAGGTCACCGGATCTCGGCGCTTCGGCGCAGCCGGGGCATGACCCAGACGGAGCTGGCAGAGCGGCTGGGCATCAGCTTTCAGGCGGTGAGCAGCTGGGAGCGCGGCAACGCCATGCCGGACATCGCCAAGCTGCCGGAGCTGGCGCGGATGTTCGGCGTGACTATCGACTGGCTGCTGGGCTCGCCGGAGGCCGTGCCGGATCAGCCGGAGGCGGAGGTGGCCCCCGTGGAGGAGAGGGCCGCGCCAACGCAGCCCGCCGCGCTGCCGCTCGTGCCGGAGGAGAGCGCGGCACCGGAGACGGAGGCGGTGGTGCCGGACAGCCTGCTGCCCTTCCTGTCGGAGGAGCTGGTGGCGGAGCTGGCCCGGAAGCACCGGGCGACCCATGGAACGAAGGGCCTGACGCGGTATGCCCCCTTCATGGGCGGCAGGGATGTGGATGCGCTGGCGGAGGAGCTGGTGGCGCAGGGTGAGCCGCTCGGAGAGCTTGTGTACTTCGTGAGCGGGGATGTGGTGGACGCGCTTGGTGAGCGCGCCTACGCGTCGGGCGGCCTGGCGGCGATGGAGCCCTACGCCCAGGAGATGAGCAGCAAGGCCCTGGAACGGGTGGTGCTGTCGCATGTGCGGGAGCACGGGCTCGACGGGCTGCGGAGTGTCGCGCCGTTTCTGAATGAGGATGTGCTGGATGGGCTCGTCCGGCGCAAATACCTGTGATCCATTCCGGGGGCGGGAGGTCTGTGCCGGCGGGCAAAGGCCCTCCGCCCCCGTTCTGATGAGAATTTACAACAAACTTCCATGGAAGGCTTGCATTCTGTCCGAAAAAATGGTATTACTATATGTTGTGAAAATCTGTGATTCAGGCAGGTGCGGTATGGAGATCAACTGGTATCCCGGACACATGGCGAAGGCGAAGCGGCTGCTGGCGGATCAGCTGGGCCGGGTGGATGTGGTGATTGAGCTGTGCGATGCGCGGCTGCCCCATTCCAGCCGGAATCCCGATCTGGATCGGCTGATCGCGGGCAAGAAGCGGGTGCTGCTGCTCAACAAGGCCGACCTGGCGGATCAGGGGGCGACAAGCGCCTGGCTGAACCACTTCCGGGCGCAGGGCATTGACGCGGCGCCCTACAACGCGCTGGGTGGCAAGGCCAAGGACGCGCTGGCGGTCATCGACCGTGCGGCGCGGGAGATGGTGGAGCGGGCCGCGCAGAAGGGCATGCGCAAGACGGTGCGCTGCATGGTGGTGGGCGTGCCCAACGTGGGCAAGAGCACCTTCACCAACCGGCTCCACGGCGGCGCCATCGCCAAAACCGGCGACAGGCCCGGCGTGACCCGCGCCAACCAGTGGGTGCGCATCACTCCCTACCTGGAGCTGCTGGATACCCCCGGCCTGCTCTGGCCCCGCCTGGATGATCAGGTGGCGGCGCGGCGGCTGTGCTATATCGGCACGGTGAAGGACGACGTGGTGGATCTGCCCATGCTGACGATTCACCTGCTGCAGGATCTGCTGGCGGTGAAGCCGGAGCTGGTGCAGGAGCGCTTTCGGGTGCAGGATACGTCCCTGCGGGGCGAGGCGCTGCTGGAGGCGGTGTGCCGGGGGCGCGGCTTCCTGATGCGGGGCGGTGTGTGTGATTACGACCGCTGCTGCGCCGTGGTGCTGGACGAGTTCCGGGCCGGCAAGTGCGGGCGCATCACGCTGGAGCTGCCGCGCCGGCCCCAGCCCCGGATGACCCTGCCGGGCGCGGAGAAGCGGGAGGCGGCGGAAGACCATGCGGATTGACCGGGAAGCGCACGTCCGGGCGCTGAATGAGTTTGACGAGGGCTACCGGCTGGGACAGTACGTGGTCGCCGGTATGGACGAGGCCGGGCGCGGCCCGCTGGTGGGCAACGTGGTCACCGCCTGCGTGGTGATGCCCCCGGAGGGGCTGATTCCCTGGGTGGACGACTCCAAGAAGCTGTCCGAGAGCCGGCGGGAAAAGGTCTATGAGGAGATCATGG
>JAEDKS010000012.1 GCA_016295665.1 Clostridia bacterium | reverse complement strand
GGTCAGGCGGCAGCCGCCGCACATGCCCGTGCCGTCGATCATGATGGGGTTCATGCTGGCGATGGTTTTGATGCCGTACTCCTTCGTCAGCCGGCTCACGAACTTCATCATGATCAGGGGGCCGATGGTGATGACCTCGTCATACTTCTCGCCGCTCTCGATGAGCTTGCGCAGCGCGTCGGTCACCAGGCCCTTCTCGCCCCAGCTGCCGTCGTCGCTCATGCCCACCATGCGGGTGGAGTGGGCGCGGAACTCGTCCTCCAGAATCACCAGATCCCGGTTGCGGAAGCCCACGATGGCGTGCACCTCGGTGCCCTGCTCAAAGAGCTTCTTCGTCACGGGATAGGCGATGGCGCAGCCCACGCCGCCGCCCACCACCGCCACCTTCTTCAGGCCCTCGGTGTGGGTTGCGCGGCCCAGCGGGCCCACGAAATCGTGGATGAAGTCGCCCTCCTGCAGGTGGTTCAGCTTCTCCGTGGAGGCGCCCACCACCTGGAAGATGATGGTGATGGTGCCCTTCTCCCGGTCGTAGTCCGCCACGGTCAGCGGAATCCGCTCGCCCTGCTCATCCACCCGCAGGATGATGAACTGGCCCGGCTCCGCCTTCCGCGCCACCAGGGGTGCCTCCACCGTCATCAGGGTGACGGTGGGATTCAGCACCTTTTTCACAAGGATCCTGTTCATGTGCTTCCCTCCATTGTTTTCTGCTCATCCTCCGTGCCCCGGGGCGCGGAGAGCCATGCAAAGGGCAGGCGCAGCGTCTCTCCGGCAGCCCTTTTTCCGTGGCTGCCCCTTGCGTTCTGCGCCTGCCCTCACCTCATGCTTCGCTGATGCGCCCCCCTGCGCGGCGGGCGTTCTTCTCATGATAACATAACCGAAGCAGGTCTGTCAATCAATGTTTGTCTATTTTTTGTCGATTTCGCGAAATTTCCCGCTCACCACGACAGCGGATAGGTCTCCACCGCGTACTCCAGCTTCTTGCCGTTGGATTTGAGCGTGGTCATCACGGTGTCGATGGCGGTATCGTCGGTCAGGGGCGTGGGGGCGAAGTCGTTGTAGGACTTCGTGCTGGAGATGCGGATGGGGATGATGCGGAAGCCCTCGTTGCTCACCTCGCCGTCCCGCACGCGGAACCGGGTCTGGAACATGAAGCTGGTCATGTCGTCCGGCTTGTTGTTGCCCGCGAAGCAGAAGTTGCCCAGGGAGTAGCAGATATACACGCCCTTGTACTGCTCGATGGGGTTCAGCCGGTGGCTGTGGTGGCCCAGCACCAGGTCGGCGCCGGCATCCACCGCCAGACGGCCCATCTTCACCTGATTGTTCGTGGGGGCGTAATCCTTCTCGTTGCCCCAGTGGAAGGACACGATGACGATGGGGTACTGCGCCTTGGCGGCGGCGATGTCCGCGGGCACCTTGTCCCACAGGGAATCGTAGCGGTCGATGCACAGGTAGCTGAGCATGGCGATCTCCACGCCCTTGACCTCGATCACGCCCAGGGTGGTGGAGTTGCTCCACACGATGCCCGCGCCGTCCAGGGCCCTCTGGGTATCGACGTAGGCGTCCTCCCCGTGATCCATGATGTGGTTGTTCTCCAGCGACACCGCCTCGATGCCGTTGTCGGACAGCATGGACACATACTCCGGCGGCGCGGAGAACAGGAAGGAGTTCTCCCGCTTCTCCGACGGGACGTAGGTGGAGTTGGTCAGCGTGCCCTCGAAGTTCACGATGGTCAGGTCGTCGTCCAGCAGGATGTCGCGGACGTTGCGCATGGTGAAGTTGATGTCGCCGCCCTGCTTCTTCAGCTCGTTGTCGAAGATGCTGGTGCTCTTGCGGGAATCGCCGCCGATGGTGAAATCGCCGGTGGCGGTCAGGGTGATGAGGATGGAGCCGTCGGCCTCGTAGATCGGCTTTTCCACGATCTCCTGCACGATGGTGCCGTCCTCCTGCTCCACCTGGCTGATCACGATGGTGTTTACCAGCTCGTCATCCAGCCCGGACAGCACATCGCCCAGCGAGAAGTCCTCCTCCGCCCACGCGGGCGCCGCGACCAGAAGCGCCGCCGTTACAAGCAGCAGCAGAGCCATCAGTTTTCGCATTTGTTACCTCCAGTAGCATCCTTTGGGAACATACCGTACCGCCCATGCAACGGATGAGCGGGCCCGTTTCCTGCATCCGCCGCGCTTTTTTTACAGGCGGCGCATGAATTTCTCCATCTTCTCCAGCGCCAGGTTCAGCTTGTCCACCGCCGTGGCGTAGCTGCAGCGGATGTGGCCCTCGCCGCAGGCGCCGAAGGCCGTGCCGGGCACGCAGGCCACCCTCTCCTCGTTCAGCAGGCGCTCGCAGAATTCCTCGCTGGTCAGCCCGGTGCGGGCGATGCTGGGGAACACGTAGAAGGCGCCCAGGGGCTCGAAGCAGTCCAGGCCCATGCTGCGGAAGCCCTCCACCATCAGGCGGCGGCGGCGGTCGTAGCTCTCCCGCATGCGCAGCACCTCGGCATAGCCGTTCTCCCGGCCCTCCCGCAGGGCGGCCAGGGCAGCCACCTGACCCTGACGGGGCGCGCAGAGAATGGCGTATTGATGAATCTTGTTGATGACGCTCACGACCTCCGCCGGGCCGCAGAGGTAGCCCACGCGCCAGCCGGTCATGGCGAAGGCCTTGGAGAAGCCGTTGATGGTCAGCGTGTAGTCCCACATGCCCGGCAGGGACGCGAAGGACACGTGCCGCAGCCCGCCGTAGGTCAGCTCGGAGTAGATCTCGTCGCTGATGACCATGATCTGCTTCTCCCGGATGACCTGCGCCAGCGCCTCCAGCTCCTCCCGGGGCATGATGCCGCCGGTGGGGTTGTTGGGGTAGGGCAGAATCAGCGCCTTGGTGCGGGGGGTGATGGCGGCGCGCACCGCCTCCGGGGTCAGCCGGAAGCCGTTGCCCGCGTCGGTGACGACGCCCACCGGCCTGCCGCCGGCGAAGATGACGCTGGGGCTGTAGGACACATAGCTGGGCTCGGGCACCAGCACCTCATCGCCGGGGGCGATCAGCGCCCGCAGCGCGATGTCGATGGACTCGGAGGCGCCCACGGTCACCACGATCTCCGTCTCCGGGTTGTAGACGGTCTGGTAGCGGTTCTCCAGGTACCAGCTGATCTCCTGCCGCAGGGAGAGCAGGCCCCGGTTGGGGGTGTACTGGGTCTCGCCGTCCAGAATGCTGTCGATGGCGGCGTTGCGGATGTGGTAGGGCGTCACGAAGTCCGGCTCGCCCACGCCCAGGGAGATGGCGTCCTTCATGGTGGACGCCAGGTCGAAGAACCGGCGGATGCCGCTGGGCGGTACCGCCACGATGTCCGGGTTCAGAAAGCGTTCGTACGTCACGGGGAGACCACCAGCCTGTTATCCGTATTGGCGTCCTCAAACACGACGCCGTCCTCCTTGTAGCGCTTCAGCACGAAGGAGGTGGCGGTGCCGGTCACCGTCTCCAGGGTGGACAGCTTCTGGCTCACGAACAGCGCCAGCTCCTTGAGCGTGCGGGCCTCCACCAGCACCAGCAGGTCATAGGCGCCGCTCATCAGGTAGACGCTCTTGACCTCCTCAAAGCGGTAGATCCGCTTCGCCACCGCGTCAAAGCCATGCTCCCGCTGCGGCGTTACCCGCACCTCGATCATGGCCTCCACAAACTCCCGGTCGGTCTTGTCCCAGTTGATCTTGGGCGCATAGTGCAGGATCACATGCTCCCGCTCCAGTCGGTCGATGGCCTCACCGACCTCCGCCAGGGTGGCGCCGCTCATCACCGCCAGCTTTTCCAGCGGCGTGCGGCAGTCCTCCCGGAGCATGTCCAGCAGGTCTCTCTCCAGCTTCGTCACAGTCCCATTTCTCCTTTCAGGGGGTGTTCCTCGGGTTGACCCTTCTATTTTACACTACTTTCCCCCCGCACACAAGCCCCTGTTTCCCGCAAACCGGCGCCTTTCAGCCGAATTTTTCCATTCTTCGACTTTTTTCATACGGTTTTGTTACAAATTTGAGAATTTCCATGTTGACACCGGCTCTTTCCTGTCGTACAATAACACTGGAATATGCTGGGCCGGGCGGCCCATTCTTCCATAGGAGGTCATGTGAGATGCGGCGTGGAACCCTGACGAAGATCCTGACGGCGGCGCTGGTGCTGGTGCTGCTGATGCTTTTGTGCGCCCCGGCGATGGCGGACACCTACCCCTACCAAACCACCACCAACGCCCGGGTGAACCTGCGCCGCAGCGCATCCTCCTCCTCGACGGTGCTGCTGCAGGTGCCCAAGGGGGACACCGTGACCGTGAGCGGCAAGACCGGCAGCTACTATCAGGTGGTGTATGCCGGCGTGTCGGGCTACATCCTGCAGGGGTACCTGAACGCCCCGGCGGCGGTGACCGCCTCCCCTGCGCCCACCGCCACGCCCGCCACCGCCACGGGCTATCCCTACCTGACCACCACCCGTGACTCCGTGAACCTGCGCGCCAGTGCGTCCACCTCCTCCACGCTGCTGAAGAAGATTCCCGAGGGTGCCACCATCACCGTCAAGGGCATCACGGGCAGCTTCGCGCAGGTGGAGTACGCCGGCCTGAGCGGCTATGCCATGACCGCGTACATCAACATGAAGCCCATCGTCACCGCCACCCCCGTGCCCGCCCCCACCGAAACCATCCCCCCGGCGCAGAACGCCGCGGGGTACGAGGTGCTGCAGGTGGGCTCCACCGGCGCGGCGGTCAAGGCGCTGGAGAGCGCCCTGAAGGAGCTGGGCTTCTTCAGCGGCACCCCCGACCAGACCTTTGACAGCGCCACCGAGGCCGCCGTCATCGCCCTGCAGAACAAGAACACCTACCCCGCCACCGGCATCGTGGACGCCAACCTGCAGGCCTACCTGTACAGCGGCACCCCGAAGAACGCCAGCGGCAAGGCGACCACCGTCTACACCCTGGCCCCCGTGGACGGGGTGACCATCCGCAAGGGCAGCATGGGTGACCTGGTCGTCGCCGTGCAGGACCGGCTGCGGGCGCTGGGCTACTACACCGGCAGCAGCACCGGCACCTGCGACACCGCCACCGTCAGCGCGGTCAAGGCCTTCCAGAAGGCCAACGGCCTGAACGCGGACGGCGCCTGCGGCACGCTGACCCAGGCGGCGCTGTTCTCCGAAAGCGCCCTGCCCTCCGGCGCCACCGCCGCCCCCACCGCGTCCCCCACGCCCGTGCCCACCCCCGTGCCCACCTTCCAGGTGCCCACCGCCGTGGTGAAGAGCGGCTCCACCGGCGATAACGCCAAGCTCGTGCAGCAGCGGCTGAAGGAGCTGGGCTACTACACCGGCAGCGTGGACGGCAGGTTCGGCTCCGGCAGCGTCAACGCCCTGAAGGCCTTCCAGAGCAAGAACGGCCTGAAGGCCGACGGCATCGCGGGCGGGGACACCTGCACCGTGCTGTTCAGCTATCTGGCGGTGCCCGCCGTGGAGGTGCCCACCCTGGCCCCCGTCACCGCCACCCCCGTGCCGACGCCCTCCCCGACCCCGGCGCCGGCCTATCCCACCAACATCACCAAGAACAACGTGACCCTCATCCGGGAGGGCACCTCCGGCACCCCGGTGCTGCTGCTGCAGCAGCGGCTGACCGAGCTGGGCTACTACACCGCCAGCATGGACAGCGTGTGCCGCGCCGCCGATGTCAGCGCCATCCGGCTGTTCCAGCAGAAGAACGGGCTGGACGCGGACGGCATCGCGGGCTATGAGACCCAGAAGCTGCTCTACAGCAGCAGCGCCCTGCCCAACACCACCACCTCCGGCTCCACGGGCATCTCCTACGTGACGCTGCGCATGGGCTCCACCGGCGCCGCCGTGACCCGGCTGCAGAACCGGCTCATCGCCCTGGGCTACCTGAGCGGCACCGCCGACGGCAAGTACGGCGCCAAGACCGCCGACGCGGTCATCAGCTTCCAGCGGGCCAACGGTCTGGTGCGGGACGGCATCGCGGGTCAGGAGACCCAGACCCTGCTCTATGCCACATCCGCCTCCACCGCGACCCCCGCGCCCGTGACCACCCCCGCGCCCACCAGCGCCCTGCCCACCGATGTCACCCTGCGCCGTGGCGACAGCAACGTGGCCGTGCAGGCCCTGCAGCAGCGGCTGATCGAGCTGGGCTACCTGACCGGCAAGGCGGACGGCATCTTCGGCGTGCAGACCTACCGGGCGCTGGTCGCCTTCCAGAAGGCCAACAAGCTCAGCCCGGACGGCGTGGCGGGCACCCTGACGCTGACCGCGCTCATTCAGGCCGGCGGCGGCTCCTCCAGCAGCACGCCCATCGTCCCCTCCCCCACCGCGACCCCCGGCGCCGGCAGCACCGTGCCCACCGCCGCGCAGGTCATCTACGCCAACTGGTATTCCACCGTCCGTGACCTGGCCCGCGTGTACCAGTACGCCACGGTCTACGATTATTCCACCGGCCTGTCCTGGCAGGTGCACATGTTCTCCTTCGGCAACCACGCGGAGGCCGAGCCCCTGACCGCCGCCGACACCGCCACCATGCAGCAGGCCTTCGGCGGCACCACCTGGACCCCCAAGCCCGTGTGGGTGGTGTTCGGCAACGGGCAGGTCTACATGGCGACCACCCATGACACGCCCCACGGGGTGCAGCACATCACCGACAACAACTTCGCCGGTCACCTGTGCATCCACTTCCCGCGCACCGCGTCCCAGGTTGCCGCCATCGGCTCCTACGCCACCAGCCACCAGACGGCGGTGGACGAGGCCTGGCTGGAGACCCAGGCCATGATCCGGTAAAACCAGCACACCGCAAGTGCTCAGGGCCCTGCGCACCGCTCCCCTCCGGTGCGGTTGGCAGGGCCCTTTGTCCTTGCCTGAGAATCGGGGGATAACCTTCATGAAGCTCGTGGTTCCCGACTGCTACCTGGACTTTGCCTGCCTGGCGGATCGCTGCCGCCACACCTGCTGCGCCGGGTGGGAGATCGACATCGACCCGGCGTCCCTGGCGCTGTACCAATCCCTGCCGGGGCCCATCGGCGAGAGGCTGCGCGGCAGCATCGACGTGACGGAGGAGGGCGCCTGCTTCCGCCTGACGGCGCGGGAGCGCTGCCCCATGCTGAACGACAGCGGCCTGTGCGACCTCATCACCGCCTGCGGCGACGGGGCGCTGTGCCAGATCTGCGCCGACCACCCCCGGTTCCGCAGCTTCTTCACCGACCGCACGGAGGTCGGGCTCGGATTGTGCTGCGAGGCCGCCGGCATGCTGCTGCTCTCCCGGCGGGAGCCCCTGCGCCTCACGGTGCTGGAGGACGACGGCGGCGAGGAGCGGCCCACGCCGGAGGAGGAGGCGCTCCTTGCGCTCCGGGACGCGCTTTTTGCCGCCGCACAGGATCGCACCCGGCCCGTGACGGCGCGGCTGACGTCCCTGTGTGCCCTGGGCGGCCTGCCCGCGCCGGCCTTTGACCGCCGCAGGGTCGCGGAGGTGCTGCTGGGGCTGGAGCGGCTGGACGAGGGCTGGACGGCGCTGCTGGAGCAGCTGCGGGACGCGCAGGAGGTGCCCCCGCTGTCCCCGGACTGGGAGGTGCCGCTGGAGCAGCTGCTGGTCTGCCTGCTCTACCGCCACCTGCCTGGCGCGCTGGACGACGGCCTGGTCCGGGAGCGCATCGCGCTGTGCCTCACCCTCTGGCAGACCGTCCGCTGCCTGCTGGCCCTCCGCTGCCCCCATGCGCCGGCGGAGCTCCCGGCGCTGGTGGAGCTGGCCCGGATGATGTCCTCCGAGATTGAATATGACGAGGAGAATCTTGATGCGCTGCTTGCTTTTCTGCGCATCATCTGATAAAATAAGAAAAGCATCAAATTCCTGGATACAGGAGGAGGATGGGTGTATGCGGATCTTTGTGGATGCCATGGGCGGCGATAACGCGCCCCAGGCCCCGGTGGAGGGCAGCCTGGAGGCGCTGCGGAAATACCCGGCGCTGGAGATTTCCCTTGCCGGTGACCTGGAGGTGCTGGAGCCTCTGCTGAAGGACTGCGACGACGTGCGCAGCCGCATCACGCTGGTGGACGCGCCGGAGGTCATCACCAACAACGAAAGCCCCGTGATGGGCGTGCGCACCAAGAAGCAGTCCGCCACGGTGATCGGCATGCTCCAGCTGAAGGAGAAGCAGGTGGACGGCTTCGTGTCCGCGGGCTCCACCGGCGCCACGCTGGCGGGCGGCATGTTCCGCCTGGGCCGCATCCCCGGCATCGAGCGTCCCGCGCTGGCGCCCCTGATGCCCAACGGCAAGGGCCACTTCCTGCTCATCGACTGCGGCGCCAACGTGGACTGCAAGCCGGAGTATCTGGTGCAGTTCGGCATGATGGGCAACGCCTACATGCGCGGCGTGATGGGCCTGGAGAACCCCCGGGTGGGGCTCATCAACATCGGTGCCGAGGAGGAGAAGGGCAACGCGCTGGTCAAGGCCACCTATCCGCTGATGGAGCAGGCCCCCTACAACTTCGTGGGCAACGTGGAGGCCCGGGACATCACCGGCGACGTGGCGGACGTGCTGGTGGCGGACGGCTTCTGCGGCAATCTGGTGCTGAAGTTCATGGAGGGCCTCGCCGGGACCCTGCTGGGCATCATCAAGAAGGAGATCATGGCGGACACCCTCTCCAAGCTGGGCGGCGCGCTGGCGAAGCCCGCCTTCCGCCGGGTGAAGAAGCTGATGGACTACACCGAGGTGGGCGGTGCGCCCCTGCTGGGCGTGCAGGGCGCCGTGGTGAAGGCCCACGGCTCCTCCAACGGTCACGCCTTCGCCTGCGCCATCGGACAGGCCATCAGGATGGTGGAGGGCAACGTGGTGCAGATCATCGAGCAGCAGCTCGCCGCCGCGCAGCCCGACGCATGAGGCATTCCCCCGAAACACGGGTATGCAATAGATGAAACGAACAGACATTGAGGAGGCATGATTCATGATTTTTGAAACGGTCAAGTCCATGATCGCCCGGCAGCTGAAGGCCGACGAGAGCACCATCACCCGGGAGACCCGCCTGATTGAGGATCTCAAGGCGGACAGCGCCAACGTGATGGTCATGATTATGGACCTGGAGGACAAGTTCGGCATCATGGTCGAGGATGACCAGATCATGCGCCTGCGCACCGTGGGCGACGTGGTGGACTATATCGAGAAGCATCAGTAAAACGGATCGTACGGGGCGGTCAGCGGGGGATGGAACTCCCGCTGACCGCACGTTTCTTGCACGGGCGGAACAGAGGACGCTGGAGAAACCGGCATCTTCCGTTCGGTTCATGCGGGCAGTAAGGAGGAGCTTATGCAGGCTTTGATGAATGCCCTGGGCTACCAATTCCGCAATCAGGCCCTGCTCCGGCAGGCGTTGACCCATCCCTCCATGGGCAAGGAGGACAACCAGCGGCTGGAGTTCCTGGGGGACGCCGTGCTGCAGTACATCATGAGCGACCTGCTCTACCAGTCCCACCCCGCCGACCAGGAGGGCAGCCTGACCCATCTGCGGGCGCTGCTGGTGTGCGAGGCGGCGCTGAGCCAGGTGGCCCGGGGGCTGGGCATCGGGCAGGCGCTGCGGATGGACCGGGGCGAGGAGCTGACCGGCGGTCGGGACAAGCCCAGCGTGCTGTGCGACGCCATGGAGGCGGTGCTGGCGGCGGTGTATCTGGACGGCGGCATGGAGGCCGCCCGGCAGCTGGTTCTGCGGCACTGGCCCCGCCCGGAGGACGTGCACCGGCCCATGCAGGACAGCAAGGGTGCCCTGCAGGAGCACCTGCAGCGGGACGGCGGCGAGACACCCACCTACGAGATCATCGAGCAGTCCGGCCCGCCCCATGACCGCCGCTTTGAGGCCGCGGTGTACCGCTACGGCAAGGAGCTGGCCCGGGGCACCGGTCGGAGCAAGAAGCAGGCCGAGCAGGCTGCGGCCCTGAACGCGCTGAAGAAGTGCGGACAGGCCTGACCCCCGCATCCCCTTCTCTTTCATCCATTCCATCCACCGTCCAATCGACAGGGAGGCATATCACATGAAGGAACAGATGGAACAGCTGCGCCGTTTTCTGAAGGCTCGCATCGCCGCCAGCGAGGAGCGTCAGCGCGCCCTGGAGGACGCGGGCGAGGACACGGAGGCGCTGGACGAGATGTACCGCGCCCGGGCGCTGGGGCAGCTTCAGGAGCTGCTGGACACCGCGCAGGAGACGGGCGGCGACAGCAGCGTGCTGGTGCTGGCGCTCTTTCTGCAGGCGCTGGACGAGCTGTCCGGCACCTGGCAGGCGCAGCTGGCGCAGGCCCGGGAGGCCGGGCGGGCCAGCCGGGAGCGCACCCTGAACGTCAGGGTAAGCGCCCTGCAGGAGGCGCGGGACGAGCTGATGCGGCTCATGGGCGTATAATCGGCAGCGGATCAGGACATTTGGCGCGGGGAAAGCGTTCCTTGCGCATTTTGTTTTGACAAATATCAAAATAGATATTGACAAACGCAATCCGATGTGATATATATAAAAATGGATTTTCCAAAAAAGGAGGGACACCCCATGAACCAGCAGCAGGAGCGCCTGATGCGCTACCTGACCGAACAGTCCGCCGCCTGTCTGGCGAAGCAGCAGGCGCTTGCCGCCGACGAGCGGCGGGACGAAGCCGCCTTTGAGCAGATCCGTGCCAACATCTTTGAGGTGTTCCGCACGGTGCTGACCACGGCGCAGAACACCTGCGGCGACGATGCCGCCATCCAGACCTTCTTCGTCCAGCGTCTGGCCCAGATTCCCGGCGCGTGGACAAACGCCCTGAACGAGGCCCGGGCCCACCACGACACGCATCAGCAGCATCTGCAGCATGTGAAGCTGGGCGTCGTGCAGGAGATTCGGCGCGAAATGGCGCGATGGGAGGTGGAAGCTCCATGACCGAACAGGAAGCCATTCAGCTTTTCAAGTGCCTGGCGGACAAATCGCGCCTGCAGATTCTGAAATCCCTGGCCCAGGAGGACATGGACGTGGAGCGCCTCGCCGGGCGGCTGCAGCTCACCTCCTCCACCGTCTCCTTCCACCTGAAGAAGCTGGCGGAGGCGGGGGCCGTCACCGCCCGCAAGAGCCAGTACTACATGATCTATTCCCTGCGCCGGGAGCTGTTTGAAACCAGCATCCTCCGCATCCTGCAGGAGCAGTCCGACGAGGCCGCGCAGCAGGCGCAGCGGGATGCGGAATACCGCCAGAAGGTCATCGACAGCTTCTTCCGGTACGGCAAGCTGAAGTCCATCCCCGCCCAGCGCAAGAAAAAGCGCATCATCCTCGAGGAGCTGGTCAAATCCTTCCGCGAGGAGCAGCCCTACACGGAGCGGGAGGTCAACGAGATCATCGGCGCTATGCACGAGGACTACTGTACCCTGCGCCGGGAGCTGGTCGGAGAGGGCCTGATGGTGCGGGACGGCGGCATCTACCGCCGCGTCCGGCAGGAGGACAGCGACCCGACCGCCGAGTCGAAATTACCTGGGTGAAAAGCAGAGGTGCGCAGCGTCAATCGTCGCTGCGCACCTTAATCGTTCCATCCGCCGCGATCTCCGCCGCGTCCACCAGGCGGATGCCCGCCGCGTCCAACGCCTGTGCCAGCAGGCCCTGTCCGGGAAGCAGATGGCCGGAGAAGCTGCCGTCGTAGATCTGGCGCGTGCCGCAGGTGGGGCTGCGGGACTGCAGAATCGCCTCGTCGACCTGCTGATCCTTCAGCTGCGCCATCGTCCGCGCCACGCCCAGGCGAAAGACCTCGTCCACGTCCTCGCCGTACTCGTTGACGGCGCGGCCCGCCCGCAGCTCCACCCGGGGGCGGGGCGTCGGCAGGCCCGACAGGCGCTCCGGGCACACCGGAATCACCATCTTGTCCTTCACGTAGGCCACCACGCCGGGATGCAGGTTGTTGCCGCCGTTGTACTTGCAGTTCGTGCCCAGCAGACAGGAGCTGACCACCACCACCCGCTTGCCGTCCTTCATGCGTCTCCTCCTTTGCTGTCCGTGCTGCCCGCGCCGCGCAGGGGCAGGGCACAGGCGCGCTCGGCCCGTCCGCCCGCGATCTCCCACAGCACCAGCGACGCCGCCGTGCCGTAGGGATGGAAGCGCCGCCGGTAGCGCTCGAACCGCGCCCGGTTCATCTCCCGGTGATGGTACAGCCTGCACAGGCCCCTGCGAAGGCCGAAGTCGTCGTAGCTCATCACGTCCGGGCGCTCCAGGGAGAAGATCAGCAGCATCTCCGCCGTCCAGCGCCCCACGCCCCGCAGGGCCGTCAGCTGCCGGATGACCGTCTCGTCGTCCGCC
This sequence comes from Clostridia bacterium, assembly GCA_016295665.1. GTDB lineage: Bacteria > Bacillota > Clostridia > Christensenellales > Aristaeellaceae > HGM11604. Next base: position 13,352 of record JAEDKS010000012.1, on the reverse strand, counting down.
GTCTCCAGCGCCGACAGCTGCAGCGCCCCGGAGGTCACCGCCTGCGCCGCCTCGCGCAGATAGGCGGCCTTCCGGAAGCTCATGCCGCAGGCCTGCAGCTCCGCTTCGGATGCCGCCGCCACGCGCTCCGGCGTCACCTCGCCCAGCGTCTCCGTCAGGCGCTTCCAGACCGTGTCCGCGGCCCGCAGGGAAATCTGCTGCCCCACAATCGCCTGCAGCAGCCCCGTGAACACCGGCTCGCCGCCCGTGCGGTAGATGCCGCCCAATTCCTCAATCGCCGCCGCCATCCGCGCATCCCGCCGCGCCAGGTACGACAGGCCCTCCTCCAGCTGCCAGGCCACCCGCATCGCTCCTTTGTCCGCGTCACGCCGTCACCGCACCGGCAAGCGCCAGCGCGATGTCGAAGTGCCGCACGTCATGCTGCGTGCCCGCCAGCTCGCCCTCCTCGTGCCGGGTGCACCACGCCGGCGCGTCCAGCAGGTCGCCGCTGGTCAGGAACATGTACAGCTCCAGCCCCCGGAAGTCACACACCGCCTGCAGCGCGGCGCACTCCATCTCCACGGAGATGCAGCCCTCGGCCCTGCGCTTTCGGAAGTTGTTCTCCGTTTCCCGGTAGAAGGCATCCGTCGTCCAGGTGCGCCCCTTCACGAAGGGAATGCCCGCAGAGGCCATGAACGCCGCCACCCGCTCCGCGTTCCTGACCGGGATGTAGTCCGCCGGCGGGGCGTAGTGATAGGAGGTGCCCTCGTCGCGGTAGGCCTCGGTGGGCACCATCACCCGCCCGTGGGCGATCTCCCGGTTCAGGCAGCCGCTGCCCCCAAAGACGATGTACCGGCCCGTCCGGATCTCGGACAGGGTGTCCTCGATGGAGCCGGCACAGGCGGGTGCCCCCACGCTGGTCTTGAAGAAGGCGTAGCGCTTCACCACGTACTGCTCGATGATTCAGGAGAACGTGATGACCGTGAGCATGTCCTCGTCCTCCTGTTCTCCGTTCTTTTGTCCGGTGATTATTCCACCGCCCGCGCCAGCGTGAAGCTGAAGGTGGTGCCCTCCTCGGCATCCTCCAGCACCAGCTGCTGACCGTGCATTTCCATGATGCGCTGGCTGATCGCCAGCCCCAGTCCGGTGCCCTTGCCGGAGGTGTGCGCCCTGTCCGCGGTGAAGAAGCGCTCAAACACCCGGGGCCTGTCCTCGGGCAGGATGCCGATGCCGTTGTCGTGCACCCGGACGCGGCAGCGATCGCCCTCGGGCAGGATGCTCAGGGTGATGCACCCGCCCTCCGGCGTGAACTTGATGGCGTTGTCCAGCAGGTTCACCACCACCTGCTCGATGCGGTCGGAGTCCGCGCTGACCATGCAGGGCTCCAGCTGGAAGTCGCACTCGACCTCCATGTGCTTGCCCTCCAGGTCGCCCACCCGGTGAATCACGCAGCGCCGCAGCAGCTCGCAGACATCGAAGGCGGTCAGCGTCAGCGCCGCGTCGTCCCGCTCCAGCCGGGACAGGGCCAGCAGATCGCCGATCAGCTTGGACAGCCGCCTTGTCTCGTCCCCCACGATCGCCAGGTATTTGCCGTGCTCCTCGGGCGGGATGGTGCCGTCCTCCATGCCCGTCACGAAGCCGGAGATGGAGGTGATGGGGCTGCGCAGCTCGTGGGACACGTTGGCCACGAACTCCCGGCGGCTGCTCTCGGTCTGGCCCAGCTTGTCCGCCATCAGGTTGAAGGCGTGGGCCAGCTCCACGGTCTCCGGGGCGGCGCGCTCCGTGGGCACCCGGGCGGTGAAGTCGCCGTCCGCCATGGCCCGGGCCGCCTCCGTCACGTCCCGCAGGGGCTTGAGCACGCTGCGCACATACAGGAAGATGCTCACCGCCGCCACCAGCGTTCCCAGCGCCGCAATCAGCACCACGCGCCACAGCCAGCCCCAGGTGTCGCCCTCGATGTTCAGGGCCTGGGTCTGAATCAGCACCGCGCCCAGCACCGTGTCGTCCTGCATGAAGGGCACGCCCACGGTGAAGGTGGGATGCCCGTCCACCATGGCCCGCACGGTGATCTCCTCCCCGCCCAGCACCCGGGCGAAGGCCTCGTTGATCTCCTTATAGTTGAGGGATCTGACGAAATCCGGGTTCTCCGCGTAGGCGGTGCGCAGGTTGTCCATGACCCGCCCCCGCCGGTCCACCACCAGGATGTAGGCCCCGTAGCTCTCCTGCACCGCGCTGGCCTTTTCCCGCAGGTAGTCCAGCGCCACGCTGCCGAAGGGCAGGAGCGCCGTGGCGGTGGTGTTCTCCGAGGCCAGGAAGGCGATCTCCCGGGCGTCGTGGGTCAGGGCGGTCAGGCGGTTGTTGATCTGCTGATTCCGCATGGACATCATGCACAGGCCCGAGATGCCCGCCGTCAGCACCAGCACCGCCGAGAGCACCATCGCCATGATGCGCCCGAACATGGTATGCTTCGTATTCATGCCGTTTTCACTTCAAACTTGTAGCCCACGCTCCAGATGGTGTGGATGGACCAGCCGTACTTCTCGCACTCCGGCAGCTTCTCCCGCAGGCGCTTGACGTGCACGTCCACCGTGCGGCTGGAATCGCCGGAGAAGTCGTAGCCCCACACCTGCTGCAGCAGCTGATCCCGGCTGAACACCTGCCCCGCGTGGCTCGCCAGGAAGTAGAGCAGCTCCAGCTCCTTGGGGGGCATCTCCACCTTCTTCCCCTCGTAGAACACCTCGTACTGGGACAGGCTCACCGTCAGGCCGGGGAAGGAGATCAGGTCGTTCTTCCCGTCCTCGGGCCCCTGGGTGCGGCGCAGCACCGCCTTCACCCGGGCCACCAGCTCCTTGGTGTCGAAGGGCTTGGTGATGTAGTCGTCCGCCCCCAGCTCCAGCCCCAGCACCTTGTCGAAGGTCTCGTCCTTGGCGGTCAGCATGATGATCGGAATGCTGCTCGTCTTGCGCACCGCCTTCAGCACCTGCCAGCCGTCGATGCCGGGCAGCATCACGTCCAGCAGCATCAGGGCGGGCGGGTCGCGGCGGAACTCGGTCAGCGCGTCATCGCCCCTTGCGGCGGTGGTCACGTCGAAGCCCTCCTTCTCCAGATACAGCCGCACCAGATGGGCGATGTTGGGGTCGTCGTCCACCAGCAGAATCCTCAGCTTGTCCTTCATCTCAGCTCACCTCTCCTCTGATGACAGCGGCGCTTTCCTCCAGCGCCTCGCACTCCCGCATCCAGACCGCGCACTCCGCGTCCGAGGGCATCCGCCAGTCACCCCGGGGCGACAGGGCGATGGAGCCCAGCTTCACGCCGTCGGGCATGCAGTTCCGCTTGAACTGCTGGTTCCAGAAGCGGCGGTAGAAGTTCTTCAGCCACTTCAGGATGGTGGCCCGATCGAAGTCGTCCCGGAAGGCGGTGCAGCACAGCTCGTAGATCTTCGCCGGCGGGAAGCCGAAGCGCACGGCGTAGTACAGGAAGAAGTCATGCAGCGCATAGGGGCCCACCAGATCCTCGGTCTGCTGCAGGATGTTGCCCGCCTCGTCCGGGGGCAGCAGCTCCGGGCTGATGGGGGTGTCCAGAATGGACTGAAGGCATGCCCGGGCCTCCGCGAAGGCCGGGTTCTCGCTGGCGGTCTGGATGACCCAGCGCACCAGCGTCTTGGGCACGCCGCTGTTCACGCCGTACATGCTCATGTGGTCGGCGTTGTAGGTGCACCAGCCCAGGGCGATCTCGGACAGGTCGCCGGTGCCCAGCACGATGGCGCCGATCTTGTTCGCCACGTCCATCAGCACCTGTGTGCGCTCCCGCGCCTGACAGTTCTCGTAGGTGACGGAGTGGTCGCTCTCCTCGTGCCCGATGTCCCGGAAGTGCTGCCGCACCGCCTCGTGAATGCGGATCTCCCGCTGGCTGACCCCCAGGGCGCTCATCAGGCGCAGGGCGTTCTGGTAGGTGTGGTCGGTGGTGCCGAAGCAGGGCATGGTGATGCCCAGAATGTTGGTGTGGGGCAGCCCCAGCAGATCCATGGCCCGGCAGCCCGCCAGCAGCGCCAGGGTGGAGTCCAGTCCGCCGGAGATGCCCACCACCAGCTTGCCGCCGGTGATGGAGAGCCGCCGCGCCAGCGCCGTGGCCTGCATGTCGAAAATCTGCTGGCAGCGCTTCTGGCGGCTGTCCCGGTCGGAGGGGATGAAGGGGTGCTTGGGCACCCGCATGGTGGTGGGCACATCGTCCGGCAGCGCCAGGGGCAGGGGCAGGCGCGTCTCCGGGCAGGGCAGGCCGTAGACGGAGGCGCTGTCCCGGAAGCTCTGCTGCTTCATGCGGTCCACCCGCACCCGATCCAGGTCGATGTCCGCGCAGAGCAGGTAGTCATCGGTCAGGTAGCCCTCGCTCTCGGCAATCGTGGAGCCGCAGCAGGCGATCATGCTGTGCCCGGAGAACACCAGGTCGGAGGTGCTCTCGCCGCTGCCGGCGGAGACGTACACATAGCCGCACAGCGTCCGGGCGCTCTGCTGGCGCACCAGCTCCTGCCGGTACTCCCGCTTGGCGATCAGCTCGTTGCTGGCGGACAGGTTCACGATCACCTCCGCGCCGCCCAGCGCCGCCATGGTGCCGGGGGACAGGGGCGCCCACAGATCCTCGCACAGCTCCACGCCCAGGCACACGCCGTCTTTTGCGCGGAACACCTGCGGATTGCGCCGCAGCGTCCAGTCCTGTCCCGCCACGCGGCACACGGCCCCGTCCAGCTCCTGACCGGTATGGAACCAGCGCTTCTCGTAGAACTCGCCGCCGTTGGGCAGGAAGGTCTTGGGCACCACGCCCACCAGACTGCCCCGGGTCAGCAGCACGGCGCAGTTGTACACGGCACCGGCGCATTCCACCGGCGCGCCCACCACCGCCAGCACGCCCTCCGGGCAGTCCTCCAGCAGGCGGCACAGCCCCCGCTCCGACGCCTCCAGCAGCGTCCGCTGGAAGAACAGGTCGCCGCAGGTGTAGCCCGTCAGGCTCAGCTCCGGGAACACCACCACGGCGGCCTGCCTGTCCGCCGCCTGCCGCAGCTTGTCCAGGTGGGCCTCCACGTTCTTCTCCACATTCGCCAGATACAGATGCGGCACCGCCGCCGCCACGCGCACAAGTCCCTTCATAACGGCTTCCTGCTCCTTTACGGATGCCCCCGGCACCCGATGCTCGTTTCGGTTTTACGTTTCTGTCAGCTCACCCATCCGGTTCATCTGCAGCCGGTGAAAGACCATCCGGCCCTCCTCCAGCTCCAGCAGCCCGATGCGCCCGTCCTCCACCGCGCCGGGGTTCAGCATCGTGACACCACCGCTGGTGTCCTCCGCGGGGATGTGGGTGTGTCCGTACAGCGCCAGCGCGCACTGCCGCTCGGCGGCGGCGTACGCCAGCAGCGTCAGCCCCATCTTGACCCGGTAGCGGTGCCCGTGGCACACGAAGATGCGCCACCCGCCCAGCTCAAAGGTATCATCATCCGCCACGTCCGCGCCGAAGTCACAGTTGCCCTTCACCACATGGAACTGGGCCTTCGGGTCGTGGTAGAACAGTTCACCGGTCAGCCCGCTGAAGCTCCACGCGCCGTCGCCGCAGTGGACGTAGGCGTCGATGGGCCCCGGAAACTGCCGCCACACCTGCTGGATCGCCCTTCGCAGCCCCTCGGTCTCGCCGTGGCTGTCGCTCATGACCAGAATACGGCTCATTCGTGCAGCTCCTTCATGATCCTCAGCATCTCCGCGCTGGCCCGGGCCCGGTGGCTCACCGCGTTCTTCTCCTCCTCCGTCAGCTCCGCGAAGGTCTTGCCCAGGGGCTCATAGAGGAACAGCGGGTCGTAGCCGAAGCCGCCCTTTCCCCGCTCGCTCTCCAGAATCACGCCGGGGCACTGGCCCTCCGCCACCAGCGTCTCCTGCCCGGGACGCGCCAGGGCGATGGCGCAGCAGAAGGCCGCGCTCCGCTTCTCCTTGCCCTTCATGCGCCGCAGCAGCAGGGCGTTGTTCGCCGCGTCGTCGCCGTGCACCCCGGCGTAGCGGGCGCTGTAGACCCCGGGCTCGCCGTCCAGCGCGTCCACCGCCAGCCCGCTGTCGTCCGCCAGCGCGGGCAGGCCCAGAAAGCGGCACACGGTCTCCGCCTTGATCGCCGCGTTGCCCGCGAAGGTGTCCGCCGTCTCGTCAATGTCCCCGTCAAAGCCCGCCGCAGCCATGCTGACCACGGTGTAGTAGTCCCCGAAGATGTGCTGCAGCTCCTTCAGCTTATGGGCGTTGCCGCTGGCGACCACCAGCGGGGGCTTGGGGCAGATGTGCCGCGCCCGCTCCCCCAGCGCCTCCCGCTGAGAGCGCATCAGGGTCTCGATGCCCTGCTTGCCATAGCGCAGCAGCGTCGCCAGCTCCTCCGGGGAGAAGGCGCGGCCCTCGCCGGTGCCCTGAATCTCGATCAGGTCGCCCCGCTCGTTCATCACCAGGTTCATGTCCACCTGAGCCCGGCTGTCCTCCTGATAGCACAGGTCAAGGCACGGGGCCTCGTCAATCACGCCGCAGGAGATCGCCGCCACCTGATGGATGATGGGCGACATCATGATCCTCCCCTGCGCCACCAGCTTGTCCACGGCGCAGGTCAGCGCCACCATGGCGCCGGTGATGGAGGCGGTGCGGGTGCCGCCGTCGGCCTCCAGCACGTCACAGTCCAGGGTGATGGTGTACTCGCCCAGCCTGGTCAGATCCACCGCCTGACGCAGGCTCCGCCCGATCAGCCGCTGAATCTCCACGCTGCGCCCGTCCTTCTTCAGGCCGTCGCGCTGCTTGCGCCGCCCGGTGGACGCGGGGAGCATGGCATACTCCGCGGTGACCCAGCCCTGTCCCTTGCCCCGGAGGAACGGCGGCACGCCCTCCTCCACGGACGCGGTGCAGATCACACGGGTGTTGCCGGTGGCAATCAGGCAGCTGCCGTCGGCGGTGCGGACAAAATCGGGCTGTATGGTCACGGGGCGCGCTTCCTCATTCTGACGCATATCGGGACGCATCGGTACTCTCTCCTTCGGGTGTGTCGGTCTTGTTCCCACGGGGGTGCCGCAGGGCTTCGCGGGACTCATAGAAAGGTTCGCGAAACGCCGGCGGAATCCTGCCTTGCCCTGCTCAAAAGCCGCCTTTTTCCGTTCAAAATCCTCCCTTCGCCACTTCCAAGCGCGCACCAAACGTGCTATAATGGGGTTGTACAGAATGAAACCGTCCGCGGGGTGGTGCGGACAGAAGGGGGCCTTTTTGAAGGAGCAGATTCGCGGGCTGTTCAAGGATGTGTGGAACGTGCCCAACGTGCTGACCATGCTGCGGCTTTTGCTGATTCCGGTGTTCGTGGCGGTCTATGTCCACGGTCACCGCTTCACGGCGCTGGCGGTGTTCTGCGTCGCCAGCCTGACCGACGCCCTGGACGGCATCATCGCCCGGAGGTGCAACCTGGTGACCTCCTTCGGGAAGCTGATGGATCCCCTCGCCGACAAGCTGATGGTCTGCACGGCGCTGATCTGTCAGGGCATCAGCGGCATCTTCCCCTGGTCAGCCATCATCATCGTGGCGCTGAAGGAGACCGTGATGGTGGCCGGCGGCGCGTACATGCTGGGCAAGGGCGTGGTGGTCTACGCCAACTGGGCCGGGAAGATCGCCACGGTCAGCTTCATCGTGTCGCTGATCCTGTCCTTCTTCCACCCCGAGTTCGAGGCCCGGGGGCTGCACATGGATCGCATCGTGCTGTGGGTGTCGGTGGGACTGGCGCTCATCGCGCTGGTGGACTACTCGCTGATGTCCTGGAAGAAGCTGCGCGGAAAGCAGGACAGCTGATGGGACGAAAAAGGCGTGACTTTCGCGGTCACGCTTTTTTTCGTGGGAGGGGTTGCCCGGCGTTGCCCGTCCCTCACGCCCTCCGGCAGATGAGCGCCTCCAGCACGTCCACCATCTTCTCCATGCTCTGGACGCTGATGAGCTCCTTCCGGCTGTGGAAGCAGTAGCCGCCGGTGGACAGGTTCGGGCAGGGCAGACCCATGAAGCTGAGCCGCGCACCGTCGGTGCCGCCGCGGATGGGGCGGGTCACCGGGGTCACGCCGCAGGCGCGGAAGGCCGCCCGGGCCCGCTCGACGATCTCCATGTGGGGCTCGATCATCTCCCGCATGTTGCGGTAGCTGTCCCGCACCTGGGCCACCACCGTGCCCTCGCCCCAGCGCTCGTTCAGCAGCGCGGCGATGTCCAGCGCGGTGCGCTTGCGCGCCTCGAAGCGCTGCGCGTCGAAGTCCCGGATGATGTAGAGGAGGGTCGCCTCCTCCTCGTTGCCCTGCATGCCGCACAGGTGGAAGAAGCCCTCGTAGCCCTCGGTGTGGGCCGGGGTCTCCATGGGCGGCAGGAGGGCGGCGTACGCCATGGCGATCAGCGAGGCGTTCTTCATGCGGCCCTTGGCATCGCCGGGGTGGATGTTCACCCCGTGCACCGTCACCCGCAGGGAGGCGGCGTTGAAGTTCTCGTATTCCACCTCGCCCAGCGCGCCGCCGTCCACCGTGTAGGCGAAGTCCGCGCCGAAGCCCTGCACGTCGAACAGGTCGGCGCCCCGACCGATCTCCTCGTCGGGGGTGAAGCCGATGCACACCGTGCCGTGCTCCGGGGCGTCCGGGGCCATCAGGCGCTGGGCCAGCTGCATGATCTCCGCCACGCCCGCCTTGTCGTCCGCGCCCAGCACGCTGTCGCCGCTGGTCACGATCACATCCTGCCCCTTCAGGTCGGGCAGAAAGGGCAGACCCTCGATCACCGTGCCGTCCCTCAGCGTGATGGGGCCGCCGTCGTAGTCCCGGAGCACCACGGGATGCGTCGGGCCCTTCACCCCGTCGGAGGTGTCCATGTGCGCGATCAGGCCGATGCGCTCCGGATGGTCGCCCTTGGGGGGAATCGTGGCGTACACATAGCCGTGGTCGTCCACCCGGGCGCTGCCGATGCCCATGGCCCGCAGCTCCTCCACCAGCAGCTTCGCCACCGTCCACTGCCCCGGCGTGGAGGGACAGGTGTCGCTCCCCTCGTCCGAGGTGGATTCAATCTGAATATAGCGCAGAAATTTCTCCGTGACCGTCATGCCTCTTGCCTTCCTTTCGTCACTTGCCCGTCCGTCCAGTCCAGCACCGCAAGGGGGGTCTCCAGCTGCGGGAAGCCTTCCCTGCGGCCCGTGGGCGGCAGGGGGCTCTCCTTCAGGTACCACACCGCCTGCACCGCCGTCATGCCCATTTCCCGGGCGGCCTCCAGCTCTTCGCTGCCGCCGTCGCCCACATACAGGCACTCCTCCGCCCGGATGCCCAGCCGCGCCACGCACCGGCGGTAGATCTCCGCGTCCGGCTTCTGCACGCCCTCCTCCCAGGAGAGGCACACCGCGTCGAAAAACGGAAACAGCGCGCTCTCCCGGATGACCTCCGCCTCCTCGGAGAAGCAGTTGCTGATGAGCCCCACCCGCAGCCCCCGCGCCCGGAGCGAGGAGAGCAGGGGTTCAATCTCCCCGTGGAGGTGCTGGAAGCAGGCCCGCTTGGTCGCCCGGCGCTTCGCCGCCAGCTGCCGCACCAGGGCATCACAGGCGGAACCCGCCTGCCCGCCGGCCTCCAGCGACCGGCGCAGCGCTTCCTCCAGCGTCATCAGGCCGACGCTCCGCGCCTCCGTCGCCGCGTGCCAGACCCGCAGAAAGGGCTCCGGGGGCACCCCCGCCTCCGCCGCCAGGTCGGCGCCGAAGCACCTCGGGCACCGGTACTGGGTGATGAGCGTCTCGTACATGTCAAAGATGACCGCCCGGATCACAGCCCGCCGCTCCTCTCCATGGCGGACAGCGCAGCGGTGATGCCGTCCACCGCCGCGCTGACGATGCCGCCGGCATAGCCCGCGCCCTCGCCCACCGGGAACAGGCCGTCCAGCCCCTCCGCCATGCCGTCCGCGCCGCGCACCATGCGCACCGGGGACGAGGAGCGGGTCTCCGCGCCCGTCAGCACCGCGTCCGGGTGGTCGAAGCCCTTCAGCTGTCGGCCCATCTGCACGATGCCGTGGCGCAGGTTCTCGATGATGAAAGCGGGCAGCACCGCCCGCAGGTCGGCGCAGGTCACGCCGGGCCGGTAGGTGGGCACGACCTCGCCCAGGCGCGTGGTCTCCCGCCCCCGCAGCAGATCCTCCACCCGCTGCACCGGTGCCCGCCACGAGCCGCCCCCCGCCCGGAAGGCCGCCTGCTCGATGGCGCGCTGCAGCACGAAGCCGGACAGGGGATGGTCGTCCCCGAAGTCCTCCGGGCGGACACCCACCAGCAGCGCCGCGTTGGCGTTGCGCCCGTCGCGGGCATGGCAGCTCATGCCGTTCACCGCCAGGCCCCCCGGCTGGCTGGCGGAGCAGATGACCTCGCCGCCGGGGCACATGCAGAAGGTGTAGCAGCCCCGCCCGTCCGGGGTGTGGGCCGCCAGCTTGTAGTCCGCCGCCCGCAGCGCCGGATGGCCCGCGAAGCCGCCGTACTGCGCCCGGTCGATGAGCGCCTGGGGGTGCTCGATGCGCACGCCCATGGCGAAGGGCTTCTGCGTCATGCGCACGCCCTGACGGAACAGGGCCTGCACCGTGTCCCGGGCGCTGTGACCGATGCACAGCAGCACCGTGTCGCAGTCCAGCTCCCGCTCCCCATCCCCGTCGCGCACCGTGACGCCCGCCACGCTGCCGCCCCGGAGCCGCAGCCCCGTCAGCCGGGTCTCAAAGCGCACCTCGCCGCCCAGCTGCACAATCTCCTGCCGCATGGAGGCCACCACGCCCCGCAGCAGGTCGGTGCCCACATGGGGCTTCTGCAGATAGAGAATCTCCTCCGGCGCGCCGTGGCGCACGAAGGTCTCCAGCACCGTGCGCACATGGGGCGACTTGATGCCGGTGTTCAGCTTGCCGTCGGAGAACGCGCCCGCGCCGCCCTCGCCGAACTGCACGTTGCTCTCCGGGTTCATCTCGCCCTCCCGCTGCAGCCGCTCCACGTCCAGCATGCGCTGCTCCACGGGCCTGCCCCGCTCGATCAGGATGGGCCGCGCCCCGGCCCGGGCCAGCGTCAGCGCCGCAAAGAGACCCGCCGGGCCCGCGCCCACCACCACGGGGCGCTGCGAAAACCGGGTCTGGGGCAGCGGACGCGGCGCCCGGGGCGTCACCCGCTCGATGGTGCCGGGCTTCAGGCGGCGCAGCAGCGCCTCCTCCCCGTCCACCTGCACCTCCAGATTCACCACGAAGTGCACATCGCCCTTGTCCCGGGCATCCACCGACAGCTTCCGCAGCGCGACCTGCCGGATGCTCTCCGCGCTCACCCGGAGCCGCCGGGCCGCCGCCTGACGCAGCGCCGTCTCGCTCCTGTCCAGCCCGATGGCGAGATTCACGATTCGAAGCATCTCATTCCTCCCCCTCCTCATGCCACCGCACCTGCTCAGGCTCTGCAAAGGCCGCCTCCGGGTAGTCCACCCGCGTCAGCTCCAGCCCGTGGGGCGGGGCGGTGACGCCCAGGTCAAGGCGGTTCCCGGAGCCAATGGCCCGGGTGAAGGCATCCTCGCCGCGCCGGCCCTGACCGATCTCGATCAGCGTGCCCGCGATGATGCGCACCATGTTGTACAGGAAGGCATCGCCCTCCACGGTCAGCACGATCTCGTCGCCCACACGCGTCACCCGGGCCGTGCGGATGGTGCGCACCGTGGTGCGGGCCGTGCCGCCGGAGGCCTGGAACGCCGCGAAATCATGCCGGCCCAGCAGCGTCTGCGCCGCCCGGTTCATGCGCTCCGCGTCCAGGGGCACAGGCACGTGGGCATGGGTCAGCCGGTGCAGGGCGCTGCCGTGGCGGCTGTTGATGATGCGATAGGTGTACTGCTTGCCGCAGGTCATGAACCGGGCGTGGAAGCCCGGCGGCACCTGCCGGCCCGCCTGAACCCGCACGTCCTGCGGCAGCATGGTGTTCAGCACAAAGGGGTACTTCTCTGGCGGGATGCGGGAGGCGGTGTCGAAGTGGGCGGTCTGCCCCCGGGCATGGACACCCGCGTCGGTGCGGGAGGCGCCCGTGATGACGATGCGCTCGCCGCAGGCCCGCCCCAGGGCCTCCTCCACCACCTGCTGCACCGCCAGGCCGTTCAGCTGCCGCTGCCAGCCCGCGTAGGCGGTGCCGTCATACTCAATGGTCAACAGGATTCTGCTCATGCTCCGCTCCGTCCTCAGAACATCGGGGGCAGCAGGCCCACCAGCACGCCCTCCAGCACGATGGCGGCAATCAGCAGCGCCATCACGCCGCAGGCCAGCCAGTCGTTCCGCGTGATCCTCAGCACCCGAAGGCGCGTGCGGCCCTCGCCGCCGTGGTAGCAGCGGGACTCCATCGCCATCGCCAGGTCGCCCGCCCGCCGGAACGCGCTGACGAACAGCGGCACCAGCAGCGGCACCATGGCCTTCGCCCTCGCGATCAGGTTGCCCGTCTCGAAATCCGCGCCGCGGGCCATCTGGGCCTTCATGATCTTGTCCGTCTCCTCCAGAAGCGTGGGGATGAAGCGCAGGGCGATGGACATCATCATCGCCAGCTCATGGGCCGGGAAGTGAATCACCCGGAGGGGCCGGAGCAGCAGCTCGATGCCGTCGGAGAGCATGATGGGCGAGGTGGTCAGGGTCAGGAGCGACGTGCCCACCACCAGGAAGCACAGGCGCAGGGAATAGTGCACCGCCCGGGACAGGCCCCCGGTGGTGATGTTGAGCCAGCCCCAGTGCACCAGCGGGGCGCCCTCGCTGGAAAAGAGCAGGTTCAGCAGAAAGGTCAGAATCAGGATGAACCGCAGGGACTTCAGCCCCTTCATCAGCATGGAGAAGGGCACGTTCGACCACCGGGCACAGAGCCACACAAACAGCAGCACCAGCCCGTAGCCCAGGAGCGAGTGCACCATGAACACCGCCGCGATCATGGCGATGGTCAGGATGATCTTGATGCGCGGATCCAGCCGGTGCACCAGGCTGTCCACGGGATAGTACTGTCCAAGGGTGATGTTCTTCATCATTGGGCCCCACGCTCCTTCCAGCGGCGCAGCAGGGCATCCCTGACCTCATCGGGGGTGTACAGGTCGCCGGGCAGGTCGATGCCCTTTTCCCGCAGCGCGGCGCAGAGCTTCACCGCCGCGGGCACGTCCAGCCCGATGGAGCGCATCATGTCGCCCTGCCGGAAGATGCTCCGGGGCGTGCCCTCCGCCACCAGGCGGCCCCGGCTCATGACCACCATGCGGGTCGCCAGCCGGGCCACGTCGTCCATGCTGTGGCTGACCATGACCACGGTCACGCCGCCCTCGGCGTGCAGGTCGCGGATCATGCCCAGAATGCGGTCGCGGCCCCGGG
>JAEDKS010000163.1 GCA_016295665.1 Clostridia bacterium | reverse complement strand
GATGGACATCATGCGTCCGATGTTCATGATGAGCAGCACCACGATGGTGGAGCGGATGCCGGGCAGGGTCACGTGCCAGATCTGCTGCAGCTTGTTGGCGCCGTCGATGCGGGCGGCCTCAAACAGGTTCAGATCCAGTCCGGTGATGGCAGCCAGGTAGAGGATGGTGCCCCAGCCCATGGACTGCCACACGCCCACCAGCACATAGGTGAAGATCCAGGTGGGGCCGTCGGTCAGGAAGGGGATGTTCTTGTCAATCCAGCCCAGCTTCAGCAGCGTGGCGTTGATGACGCCCGTGGTGGGCGCGAAGATTTCCAGCACCATGCCGCCGATGATGACCCAGCTGAGGAAGTGAGGCAGGTAGAGCATGGTCTGCGTCACGCGCTTGAGCTTGGGGGTGCGCATCTCGTTGAGCAGGATCGCCAGGATGATCGGCACCGGGAAGCCGAAGAGCAGGTCCAGTCCGTTGAGCACCAGGGTATTCCGCAGCGCGATGGTGAAGTCACGCATGCCGAACACGAACTTGAAGTTGTCCCAGCCCACCCACTGGCTGCCGGCGATGCCCTTGAAGATGTTGTACTTCTGGAAGGCAATCACCAGGCCCGACATGGGCTTGTAGCAGAAGATGAGATACCAGACCACCGGAATCGCCAGCATCACATAGAGCTGCCAGTCCCGCTTGAACCAGTTCTCTTTGATCTGCTTTTTCCTCCGCTTACCCTTGGTCGCTTCCATTACCACTGCCTCCTCCTCTGTTGGGTTTTCATTTTTTGTTCATGTTTAATAAGGTCGAATCACGACCATTTCATCCATTTACTGTCTCCTATTATACACATCAGAATCAGCTTTTTCCATGCTGTTTCTGCTTGAAATTATGTGAATCCTGCATTATAATAGACCTTGCGGAGCGATTTCGCAACATTCGCTGAAAGGAGCGCAAAAAATGAGCAGTCCGACCGCCGTACAGCATCCGTCCTACACCGCCATGGGGCACGGTCGCCATGATTATGAGCCCTGCTACTTCTTCGATGAGCTGGCGGGCTCCTTCGGCTATCACTGCCATGACTTCTATGAGCTCTATATCCACTTCGGCGGCGCGGACAACTACTGCGTGGACAACAACGTCTACCCGCTCCAGCCCAATCAGCTGATGATCATCCCGCCCTTCTGCCTGCACGGCTTCATCGGCGATGTGCATTTCCACAACTATGAGCGGGCCTATGTCTACGTATCCAGCCGGGTGCTGCAGAACGCGGGCTGCGGGCAGATCGACCTGCCCCGGCTGTTCGGCAGCTACACCGACAAGGGACAGTACCAGTTCATCATGCTCGAGGAGGATGCCGCCATCTGCAAGCGCCTCGTGCAGGAGATGGTGGCGGGGCTGCACGATGACACGCCCATGGGCCGCTATGCCAACCAGGTGCGCCTCATGTCCTACCTGCACATCCTCTGCCAGACCGTGAGCCGCGCACAGAAAAAGGTGGAGCCGATCGCTGTGAACGACGCCATGCAGGAGGTGCTGGTGTACATCAACGATCACTTCACCCAGCCGCAGCAGCTCAGTGACCTGGCGCGGCGCTTCGGTATGAGCGTTTCGCTGCTGTCCCATGAGTTCGTGCGCTTCACGGGACGCAGCGTCTACGATTATGTGCTGTACCGCCGGGTGCAGCTCGCCAAGGAGCTGATCACCTCCGGCATGCAGCTCAACGACGTGGCCTACCAGTGCGGCTTCAACGACTATTCCAACTTCCTTCGGGCCTTCCGGCGCTTCTCGGACATGTCGCCCTCCGCCTACCGGAAGCTGTCCCAGTCCCTGGCGCAGCAGTGAGCTGCCGCGCTCAGGGGGTGACCTCCATGTCCTCCGTCCACAGGCAGGCACCGCCCTTGTCGTCCTTCTTGGCGTGATACAGCGCCTGATCGGCACGGCGGAACAGGCTCTCGTCCACCGCGCCCTCGGGTTCGCCCAGGGCGATGCCCACGGAGCAGGAGGCATGGGAGCCATCCGGCAGGGTCTTTGCCCGGATCGCCTCGCAGATCTCGCGGCCCTTGCGCAGGGCCACCTCGCCGTCGGGCATCCGCCGCAGGATCGCCACGAACTCGTCCCCGCCGTAGCGGGCCAGGATATCCGCCTCGCGGGTGCAGCCCTGCAGAATGGCGCTGAAGGACTGAATCATCTCGTCCCCCGCCATGTGGCCCAGCCGGTCGTTGACCCGCTTGAGCCCGTCCAGATCGAACATGTACACCGCCAGCGGCAGGTCGGTCTCGCGCAGGCGATCCAGCGCGACCCGCAGCCCACGGCGGTTCCGCAGGCCGGTCAGGAAGTCCAGATTGGCCTCGTCCTGCAGCTCCCGCTCCCGGCGGTGGTGGGAATCCATGTCCTGCATGTACTCGATGCGCCTGCGCAGGCTGAGCAGCGCGTGGGGCCGGGCGATGTAGTCGTCCGCGCCCTGTGCCAGCACCCGCGCCTCCAGCGCCGCGTCCGCGGGGCCCGCCGCCAGCACGGGCATCCGCCAGGTGCGCAGGCTCCGGCGAATCTGCTGCACCAGCTGCCCGAAAACGCGCTCCGGCAGCTGTGCGCTGATGATCGCCGCGGTCATCTCCCGCCCGTGGGCGGCGATGAGGGGCATGGCCTCCTGCTCGTCGGCGGCGCACAGCACCTCGTAGTAGCCATGCAGCGCCTCCGCCGTCCGGCTGCGCTCCTCCCCGGAGGGCTCCACCACCAGCAGGCGCGGCAGCCTCGGCTGCTCCTCCCGCGACCGGCCCGGCGTCTGCGACGCGCTCACCTGCAGCAGGAACGACTGCTCGTACTCCGCTATCGGCAGCGGACGGGAATAGAAGTAGCCCTGGATATAGTCGCAGCCGATCTCCCGCAGCCGGTTGAGCTGCTCCCGGGTCTCCACGCCCTCCGCGACCACGCTGAGCCCCATCCGCTTCGCCAGATCGACCACCAGCTGCAGAATGCCACGGTTCACGGGCTTCGCCATCTCGCTCTGGATGAACTTCATATCCAGCTTCAGCACGTCCAGCTTCATCTCGTTGAGCATGTTCAGCGAGGAGTAGCCGCTGCCGAAGTCATCCATCTCGACGATAAAGCCCCGCTCCCGCAGGCGGTTCACCGCCTCGACGATCTGCCCGGGGTCTTTGGTGTAGGCGCTCTCGGTGATCTCCAGGTGCATCTCCTCCGGGGCCACGCCGTAGCGCTCCACCAGCTCCGACAGCTCGGCAGCCAGCTCGGCCTGGAACGCGTCCGCCCGGGACACGTTCACCGACACGGGCAGCACCGGATAGCCCCGCTGCTTCCAGGACTGGATGAGACGGCAGACCTGCTCCCACACATACCGGTCAAGCCGGGTGATGAAGCCGTTGCGCTCAAAGATCGGGATGAACTCGCCCGGCGGCAGGAAGCCCAGCTCCGGGTGAATCCACCGCACCAGCGCCTCCGCGCCCGCCAGACAGTCGCCGTGCAGGTCGTACTTGGGCTGCAGGTACACGCAGAACTGCTCCTCCCGCAGGGCGGTCTCCATGGCGCCGGTGATGGTCTGCTCCCGCAGCACGCGGGTGCGGAGATGATCGTCATAGACAGCGCAGTGCGTGCCGTACTGCTCCCGAATGCTGCCCGCCGCCAACAGGGCGCGATCCGCCATCTGCGCCACGGACACCGTGTGGTCCATCACCTCGAAGATGCCCCACTTCATCACCAACCCGTTTTCCAGTCCGGAGTTCTGACTGACGGTCTCCGCGATGTCCTGCAGCACCCGGGGGCCCACCGTCTCATGCTCGCAGAGGAACATGAAGCGGTCGCCGCTGAGCCTGCCGCCGATGGTGCTGCCGCCCAGGCGCTCCATGCACAGCTGCGCCACCTCCCGCAGGGCCTGATCGCCCCGCCGGATGCCGAAGGCGTCGTTGAAAAGGACGAAGTTGCGGATGTTGGAGCAGACCACATCATAGCGCACTCCGGGGTGCTCCGCCAGCGTCTGCTCCGCCAGCTTGTAGAAGAAGGCCTTGCTGTACAAACCGGTCAGCCGGTCGTACTTGTACTCATTGGCGAGGGCGGCGGTCTCCCGCAGGGTGATGATGCTGGCGATGCGATGCAGGATAACCCGGGGACGATAGGGCTTGGGCACAAAGTCCGTGGCGCCGTGGGACAGGGCCGCCACCTCGTCGGCCTCGCTGTCACTCTGGGTCATGACGATGACGGGAATCGCGGCGAGGTCAGGCATGGCCTTCACCCGATCCAGGAAGGTGTAACCGTCCATCACCGGCATCATCACGTCCAGCAGCACCAGGGCCACCTCATCGGCCCGGTGCTCCAGCACCTTCAGGGCCTCCTGCCCGTTCTCCGCCTCCAGCACGTTGTACTGCTCCCGCAGGATTTCGCACAGCAGTGCCCGGTTCAGCTCGTTGTCCTCAACAATCAGGATCGTCTTGTGCATCTGGTTCTCTCTCCCAACCCATCAGCGGCACGCGCCGCGCCCCTGCGCCGCCCTGCCGCCCGCATGCCGGATTCCGCCACGGGGTATGCGCCGCCCGCGCTCAGCCGTTTTCGGATGCGCGGAACGCATTGATTGTATTCAGCGTGCTCCTGTAGTTTTCCTGCACCATCTGGAACACCTCCGCCGCGTGGCCGGAGATGCCCTCGGTCGCGGGGCGCAGCAGTTCGGTCAGCAGCTCCACGGACACCTTCAGCTGTCCGAGCCCCAGATTCTGGCACACGCCCTTGAGCGTATGCGCCGCCCGGAAGGCGCCCTCCCGGTCGCCCTCCTTCATGCAGGTGACAAGCTGCTCATAGCTCCTGTCCTCCGGAAAGCGGCACACGAAGCGGGCAACCAGCCGCTCATTGAGCAGCCGCGTCACCACCTCGTTGTAGTCACCGCCCATGCGCTGATAGCATTCCTGTATCGTCATTCCGTCCATCCCCCCATCCGGCTGCCCTGCGCCCGGTCTGTTTTTTTGCCAAAAAGGGCAGTATATGCTTATTATAACGTATCTCATCAGGAAAGAAAAGGCAGAAAATGATTTGTCACACTTTGTCACAGCTGTCACAACGTCATGTCACCAAACGCATCTTGCATTTCCATGTCATTTTGTGTAAAATATTTTTTGAAAGGAGGTTGACCCCCCACCATGCAGTTTTGTGACAAGCTGGATTTCCTGATGAAAATCAGCAACACCGCGAACAAGGAG
>JAEDKS010000162.1 GCA_016295665.1 Clostridia bacterium | reverse complement strand
AGCAGTTCAGCATGCCGCAGTAGGCATCGCCGCGGCCGTTGATCATGTCGCCGTCGCCCTCGGCAGCGGACACGAACATGCAGGGGCCGTCAAAGTTCTTGGCAATCAGGGTTTCGGGGGTCTCGGGGCCGAAGTTGCCCAGGAACACCACGGCAGCGTTGCACTCGTTCTCCTTCAGCGCAGCCACGGCCTTGAGCATATCCAGCTCATTCTCCACGGTCTGGGTGATCTCCACCACCGGCAGCTCCTTCTGACCGCACTTGGCGGCGATGGCGGCACGGCGCTTCTCGGACAGCTGAATGGGGAAGCAGTCGCGGGAAACGGCAACCAGACCCAGCTTGACAACAGGAATATTCGCCATGGGAATTACCTCCTTTATCAACATGAAATTGTTCCGGGATACTACCATTATTTTATCACGTTTACCAGCGTTCGTCAATAAGCATCAGAGCAAATCCCGAAAACAGGACAAAAAAGGAGGAGACCATGGCAACGCGCATCTGGCGGTCACGGAAAGCTCGGATCGTACTGCGGCGGGGCCTCGCCGCAGACGCGGACAAGCTCGATATCGTCGCAGTCCTCCTCCTCCCGGAGCAGCTGACAGGAAAACACCCAGTTTTCGCCAAAGTCGAACACGTACTTGAAGCGCTGCTTCGGCAGCAGGATGTCCAGCTTGCAGTCGCAGGTGTGGCGTAACCGCTCATCCACGTCCATCCGGATGTCGAAGTAGCTGTTCTTGTCGCTCCAGGCGAGGTTGTCCAGGAAGAAGGCGTGGGCGTGGTCGTTCGCAAAGCCGAAGGCCCAGAGGATGGCGTCGCTCAGGTCCTCCAGCGTCGCTGAGGACGGGAGACGCAGGTGTCGATAGCAGCCCGTGGTCAGGCGCACGGAGATGACCCGGGACACGGGCGTCATTCGATTGGGAAAGGGCAGAATTTTGCCTTCGGGCATGAGATTCACCTCCCGGAAAGTCCGTCAGCGCAGGTCGAAGGGCTCCAGGGGCAGGCCGTTTTCGCCAAACACGTTGACATGGGCGAAGGCCACATAGGCATACCGCGCCGCGACGGGATGCTGAACGGCGTCGGCGGTCAGCACCAGCTCCGTGCCCCGCAGCTCGACCTCCGCCGGCACATACTGACCGTCCTCCCCGGCAACCTCAAAGAGCAGGGGCTTGTCGCCCGTGCAGCGCACGGGGGCGGACAGGGTGACGGTCAGGCTGCTTCCCCGGGTGGCCTTCCGCACCGCCATGGGGCAGACGGGCGCCGCCAGTCCGATGTGGCGCAGGTACAGGTCAGCCAGCCGCTCGCCGGGGGTGCGCTTGTCGGTGGGATGGATGTTGTTGTACTCGCCGCAGTCGATGATGCAGCACAGCTCGCTCCGGGCGATCAGCCGCTGCGCACGGCGCTGTGCCATGCGCACCCGGGCCCAGGTGCCGTCATCCTCCGCGCCCGCGTCGATCCACATGGGCAGCTGCATGTTGAGGAACGGGACGTCCTCGCCCCGGAACAGCTCCCGCCAGCGCATCACCAGCTGCACCAGCAGCTGATCGTACTGCAGGGTGCGGGGCGCGTCGTCCTCACCCTGGTAGTAGAGCATGGCGCTCAGGGTGTAGGGCGCCACCCGCTTCAGCATGGTCTCGCAAAGGCCGCCGGGCCGGTAGGGGGAGCCGGGGCCAGCCGGGGGATGCCACGGGTAGGGGCCCATCACCTGATTGACCTGCTGCTGGCTGTACTCCGGATGCTGGGCGCGCAGCTCACCAGCGCGGCGATCCCAGTCGGCGCAGCCCTCCTCGAAGGCCTTCCACTCGGCGCGGAACTGCTCCATGGTCTTGTCGCCGGCGCGCTCCGCCCACTCGTCCAGATAGCGCTTGCCCTCGGTGGTGCGCAGCAGGGCCTCGCGATCCATCCACGCCGTCACGGAGGTGCCGCCCCAGTAGCAGTCGATGACGCCGATGGGGACGTTCAGCGCCCGGCGCAGCTTCATGGCGAAGAAGTAGGCCACGGCGCTCATGTCCCGGCCCGTGCCGGGACGGATGCTCTCCCAGTGGCTGGCATCCTCGGCGCACTGGGCATCCTCGTTCCACAGGGCGCTCTTGGGCACGTTGAAATAGCGTACCAGCGGGTCGTCGTGCTTCCCGGGCAGCACGGTGCCCTCGTCCGCGTTCTGCAGCTCCAGCTCCATGTTGCTCTGACCGCCGGCCAGGAACACCAGGCCGATGGCCACGCCATGGGCGGTGCGGGTCTCGCCGGCGCAGGTCAGGGTCAGGGTGCAGCCGGTCTGGGCCTCGTCCACGGCGGGCAGGCACAGCTCGAAGCGCCCCTCCCGGGCAAGACACCAGCCCTCGGACAGCACCTGCCCCCGGGCGTCTGACAGCACGGCGGAGACGGTTTCACCCGCCTCCGCCGCACCAAAGACGCGAAGCTCTCTGCCGCGGGCCAGCACACAGGAATCACCAAAGATGGGTGCGGGCTTGAACATGTCGCTTCCTCTTTTCATTCCTTGTTCAGGTATTCCAGGTTCTTCCGGATCAGCTCGCAGCGCTGACGCACGCAGTCCGGGCTGCGCAGGGGATCGGCGGGGGTGGAGAACACGTAGTCACACAGCCGCTCCACATCCGTCTCCGCCACGTGCAGGCGGGTGTCGGAGGAGGCGTAGTAGATGTACACCTTGCCGTCCTCATCCGCGATGGCGCCGTTGGTGAAGGTCACGTTGCTCACGTCGCCCAGGCGCTCGTGGCCCATGGGCCCCAGCAGCATGCCGCTGGGCTCGGCGATGACCTTCGACGGGTCGTTCAGGTCGGTGGCGAAGGCGTACAGCACATACCGCAGGCCGGCGGCGGTGTTGCGCACGCCGTGGGCGATGTGAATCCAGCCCCGATCCGTCCTGATCGGCACCGCGCCCGCGCCGTTCTTGCTCTCGGTGATGGTGTGGTAGCGGCGCAGGGAGATGATCTTCTCCTCGTCGATCACCGCGTGGGTGATGTCGTCGCACAGGCCGAAGCCGATGCCGCCGCCGGAGCCGGTCTCGATGAAGTCATCCATGGGGCGGGTGTAGAAGGCGTACTTGCCGTCCACGAACTCCGGGTGCAGCACCACGTTGCGCTGCTGCGGGGAGCGCAGGGTCACCAGGTTGGGCAGGCGCTCCCAGGTCTCCAGATCCCGGGTGCGCACGATGCCCGCGGCGGCGACGGCGGCAGAGAGATCCTTCGAGCTCCTGTCCTTGCTCTCGGAGCAGAACACACCGTAGATCCAGCCGTCCTCGTGCTGGGTCAGGCGCATGTCGTACACGTTGGTTTCGTCCTTCTCGGTGTCGGGCAGCACCACGGGATAGTCCCGGAAGCGGAAGCCCTCGGTGGGCTTGTCGGACTCGGCTACCGCAAAGAAGCTCTTGCGATCCATGCCCTCCACGCGCACCACCAGACAGTACTTGCCGTTCACCTTCAGCGCGCCGCTGTTCATGGTGGCGTTGACACCCAGACGCTGCATCATGAAGGGGTTGGTGTCGGGGTTGGCATCGTACATCCAGAAGGGCGGGATGTGCTCGCGGGTCAGCACGGGATGGGCATAGCGGCTGTAGATGCCGTTGTAGAAGTGCTCGTTGACGGGGTTCGGGCGGGCGATGAGCCGCTCGTACTGCTCCATCAGGGATGCGAAGGTACGGGTCTGCATGGTGATTTCCTCCTTGTTGGTATGAAAGCGGCGCGTGGCTGCAGGGCCATGGCGCCGCAGAAATCAGAACTGATCCTTCGCCTGGTCGTCGCCGTACTGCAGGTCGGAGTGATCCTTCACATACTGCACGATCTCGTCGATCTTGCCGAAGGCCAGACCCACGTTGGTGTCGGCGGCGCCGTAGTAGATGGCGATGCGGCCCGTGTCGGGATCCTGCAGGGTGGCGCAGGGGAACACCACGTTGGGCACGAAGCCGATGGTCTCGTAGGGCGCCTCAGGGGTCAGCATGTGGTTCTCGCAGCGGTAGAGCACCTTCGAGGGCTCGTCAATGTCCAGCAGCGCGGCGCTCATGGAGTACACGAAGCCGTTGCAGGTGGTCGCCACGCCGTGGTAGAACATCAGCCAGCCCTCGCTGGTCTCGATGGGGGCGGGGCCCGCGCCGATCTTCACGCTCTCCCACCACTTGCTGCCGCGGCCCATCACATGACGGTGACGGCCCCAGTACACCATGTCCGGGCTCTCGGAGATGAAGATGTCACCGAAGGGGGTGTGACCGCTGTCGGAGGGGCGGGACAGGAGCTTGTACATGCCGTTCACCTTCCGGGGGAACAGCACCGCGTTGCGGTTGAAGGGAATGAAGGGATTCTCGCAGCGCACGAAGGTCTTGAAATCGGTGGTCTTTGCCATGCCGATGGCGGCGCCGTAGAAGTCTGTGCACCAGATGATGTAGTAGGTGTCGTCCACCTTCACCAGGCGGGGATCGTAGGCGTAGTGGGGCATCTTCGGCTTGCCCTCCTCATCCACGAAGGGCACCTTCTCCCGCTCCACGTCCCAATGGATGCCGTCCTTGGAGTGGCCCAGGTAGACGTAGGGAATGCCGTTGATCTGCTCGCCGCGCAGCACGGCGATGAAGCCGTCCTCCCACGGCACCACGGCGCTGTTGAAGATGCGGGCGATTTCGGGGGTGGGGTTGCGGCCCATGACGGGGTTCTCGGAGTAGCGCCACAGGGGGCTGGCGGTCTTGTCATCGGCGGGGCGCTCCTGCCAGGGGATGTTCGGGAGGGACTGGGCACCGAGAATCTTCACATTGGACATGGCTCTTACCTCTTTCTCTCTATGGTCGTTGCGGTAAAGGGGGATCAGGGCTGTTGGCCCGGGGCCGGCCCGGGCGGGGTCGTTTCGGGCGCGTTCAGGGGCAGGTCGGAATCGCGGTACACCGGATGACCGCCGACCACCACGCGCCCGAAGGGCTTCTGGGTGCCCGAGCAGCGGTCGGCGACCAGCTTGACCGCCATCTGGGCCATGGCGGTTACGTCCACATGGAAGGAGGACAGGGCCGGGGCCTCCTCCGCGCCGGCGGAGAAGTCATCGAAGCCCACCACCGAGATGTCCTCCGGCACGCGGATGCCCCGCAGGCGCAGCTGGCGGATCGTCTCCCGGGCCACCAGGTCGCAGTTGCACACCAGCGCGGTGGGCAGCTCCAGGGGCAGCTGCAGGGGGAGCAGGTGACCGGTCTCGTCACGGTC
>JAEDKS010000161.1 GCA_016295665.1 Clostridia bacterium | reverse complement strand
CCTGGGGAGCGTAAGCCCATCCGAGAAATCGGGTGGGTTTTTGCGTTGCCTGTGGCGCGGAAAGGGCGGGTGTTGGGCAGGCACGGGGCTGAAGGATGGAGTGGCGTGTGTCCCACGCGGGCGTGGCGATGGTAAAGGGACGGGTGGTGGCGGATGGAGTGCGTGGCGCGTTCTGCGGGGATGGCGCGGCGCGGGTTGGTGGGCCAGTGACGCGGGGTATCGGGCGGGCGTGGGCGGGCCTGTGAGGTGGGTATCGGGCGTGGATGGGTGGGCCAGTGGCGCAGGGTAGCCCAGGCGGTGGCGCGGGCCAGCGTGCCCTGGATACAGCAAAAGTACAGCGGCGCCTATTGACAGCGGTGGCGAAAGCTGGTATCATGGTGCCCGTCGCAGATAAGGAATGAGGCAAGAGTCATTCCGGGTAAGAGACATGACCCTTCCCGATGGGGATGCAAGGCCGAACGGACAGCCGGGTCAAATGCCGATGTGGGGTATAAACTCACACGCAGCTTTCGCTGTATTTTATTGATTGAGTTAGAAGCTCAGTTTCACCGCGCTACGGCGCACATCCGAGTGAAATGGTCAATAAGAGTAGTAAAAGTAAGTCGATTACTGTATAGACTCTGACAACCTATCCTTGTCCCGCACGATTTGTCCTTGCCGGGGGAACCATGCCGCCCCGGTGACAGGGAGATGCTGTGGGTGATGTGTGCTTATGCACATCACTTTTTCTTTATCTTTACCCAGCCAGCCTGCGACGTATGATGCTTCCCAAGGAGGACGACGACATGAAAAGGTTCCTTTCCATCCTGGTTGCCCTGATGCTGGTGCTCACCCTGACCGCGGCCCTCGCCGAGGAGACCCACGGCAATTACGCCGATGAGATGAAGCTGCCCTACACCACCGACCTCAGCCCCGAGGACGGCGCCGACAGCGTGGAGCGCCTGGGCGACCACATCGACAGCCCCTACTTCAGCCGCCTGGACTTCTACAACATGACCTCCACCGAGACCCTCACCATCCTGCCCCGCTTCCAGACCCAGCAGCAGACCAGCGAATGGAGCTGCGGCGTGTCCAGCGCGCTGATGGTCATGAACTGGTACGGCAGGCTGGGTGACCACAACGAGGAGACCCTCGCGGCCTTCCGGGGCACCATCGGCAGCAAGCCCGGCGCGACCAGCCTCAGCCAGCTGATTGACATCTTCGACGCCGTGGGCGGCTTCAGCTGCTACTCCGCCATCGACGCCGGCGAGGAGGTCTACGACATCTTCACCTTCGACTACATTCAGCAGACCCTCGCGGCGGGCAACCCCATCATCATCGGCTGGAACGACTGGGGCGGACATTGGCAGGTCATCATCGGCTACGACACCATGGGCACCGAAACCACCCAGGATGACGTCATCATCGTCGCGGATCCCTACGATACCACCGACCACAACCAGGATGGCTACGGCGTCTACAGCGCTGAGCGCTTCCTGTACAACTTCACGTTCTACAACTTCTTCTCCGAGGAGTCCGGGGAGCTGAACGACTTCTGCTTCCTCGTGGCGGTTCCGGAGGCGTAAGCGCGGAACAGTCCCTGACCGGGCATGGCGGTCGGGGATTTTTTTGTGGAAATCGCGTGCGGGGGATTGACAACTATATCGGAATGCGATATAATGATGTCGCGATATAACGGAGGACGATATATCGTGAACCGATGGAGGTGCATGGATCATGAAGGACTTTCTGATGGCGGCGCTGCCCTGGCTGCTGCTGGGGGCTCCGCTGGCGCTGCTGGCGGCGAACTGGCGCGATTCCTGGGGACGGGATGAGGTGCGCAGGCAGCGCTGGGTGATCTGGTGCGGCGCGGGGCTCCTGGTGGGCGTGGTGACCTGCATGGTGTTTGCGCCCGGTCAGCTGGCGATGGGGCTGTGCCTCGGGCCCCTGTGGGGCATGGCGATCGGCGCGGTCTGGGAGAGAAGTCGGCAGCAGGGGAGCGTGAAGCGGCATGAATGACAACGGCTACGCGCTGACCGAGGCGGTCTACTACATCCTGCTGGCCCTGTGCCGTCCGCAGCACGGGTACGGCATCATGCAGCAGGTGGAGCGGCTGTCGGAGGGGCGCGTCAGGCTGGCGGCGGGCACGCTCTACGGCGCGCTGAACAGCCTGTGCACCCGGGGCTGGATTGCCCCGCTGCCCGGGGAGGAGGGCAGCCGGCGCAAGGAGTACATCATTACGAACGAGGGTCGGGACGTGCTGCTTTCGGAGCTGCAGCGGCTGCGGCAGCTGGTGCGGAACGGCGAGGAGATTCTGGAGGAGGAGAACCATGGCTGAAATGAGAAGGGTGGTACGCGTCTGGTGGGCGTGGGACTATGAGAAGGAGGAGCAGTGGCTCAACGAGATGGCGCAGAGCGGCTGGGCGCTGCGGCGCGTGGGCTTCTGCGTGTACTGGTTCGAGCGCACGGAGCCGGGCGCCTACATCGTGCGGCTGGAGATGCACGGGATGGATCCGGGGTACGTGCAGTTCATGGAGGACACCGGCGCGGAGTACATCGGGCATGTCACGTCCTGGCAGTACTTCCGCAGGCCTGCCGAGCTGGGCGGCTTCGACCTGTTCTCTGACGTGGATTCCCGCATCCAGCACCTCAGGCGCATCGGCGCGGTGATGAAGGCCGTGCTGCTGGCGAACGCCATCATCGGCGTGGCGAACAGCCTGAACCCCATCCACATCGGCTGGCTCAACCTGCTGGTGGCGATGCTGCCCGCCTACGCGCTGGGCCGCGTTCATGAGAAGCGGGAGAGCCTGCAGGCTGAGCGTCTCGTGCACGAATGACCCTTGACAGCGCCCCGGGGGCCATGGTAGACTGGTGGCAGCACACGGCCCGGAGGGGCGGGGAGGAAAACAGCATGGCGGAAATCATCAGGACATACCGGGAGGAGCTGCCACGGGCGCGCTTCGTCGGCAGGCGCTACACGGAGAGCGACCGGGTGAACGGCAGCTTCGCGGCCCACTGGGGCACCTGGTTCGGGAACGGCTGGTTCGATGTGATCGAGAAGGCCAACCCCGGCAGGCTGCTGGACGGGAGCTATGTGGGGCTGATGCTGGGCGATGAGGGGATGGACTGCAGCTACTGGATCGGCATCCTCTGCGCGGAGGACGCGGCGGTGCCCGAGGGCTTCGCGGCGGTGGAGCTGCCAGCGGCGGCGGCGGCGGTCTGCTGGATTCGCGGGCCGGAGGGCCCCGAGCTCTACGGCATGCACGACGCCTGCGTGCGGGCCATGCGCGAGGCCGGGATGGCGGACTGGTACCGCCTGCCGGACGGCAGCCTGATCTTCTTCGAGCGCTACAGCTGCCCCCGCTTCACCACGCCCGACGAGCAGGGGCGCGTCATTCTGGACTACGGCGCCTGTCTGGCGTGAGGAATCCCGGAGCATCACAGGTAATTCGGAACGCAGCGGCTTCCGCGGGGGCCGCTGCTTTTCGTCCGGGAGAAGGAAAAACGCCTGACGGATGAAGAAATATCTGACACTGTTCTACCTTCCATATGGTCAAACTGTAAGGGGGGTTCATGAAGAAGAAAACCGGTCGGCGCTTTCGGGCACGGGGCGCAAGCTGCCCATTGACGAGCGCGGCGAAAAAACCTATAATAGAAGCATACCACGAAGAAACGCGGGAGGTACGACGGATGATCGGATTGATCGGGGCCATGGCGGTGGAGGTCGAGGCGCTGATGGCGAAGCTCACGGAGCGCAGGGAGGAGCGGATCGGCATGGACACCTTCGTGTCCGGACGCCTGTTCGGACAGGAGGCGGTGCTGGCGGTCTGCGGGCCCGGCAAGGTCAACGCGGCGCTGTGCGCCCAGAGCATGATCCTGCACTATCACCCCGCCTGGGTGCTCAATCTCGGCGTGGCGGGCGCCGGCGCGGAGGGGGTGGGCATCGGGGACATGGTGATCGCCACCGCCGCCGTGCAGCACGACATGGACACCTCGCCCATCGGTGACCCCGTGGGCATGGTGAGCAAGATCAATCTGGTGGAGATTCCCTGCGACGCGGCGCTGCGGGAGCGGCTGCGGCAGGCGGCGGAGGGCGTCGGGGTGCGGGTGCACGAGGGCATCATCGCCACCGGCGACCAGTTCATCAACCGGGGCGACGTGCGCCAGCGCATCCACGAGCGCTTCGGCGCCAAGGCCGTGGAGATGGAGGGCGGCGCGGTGGCACAGGCCTGCTACATGCACGGCGTGCCCTGCGGGGTGCTCCGCTCCATTTCCGACGGGGCCAACGGGCAGTCCGACATGGACTACCCCACGTTCACGGCGCTGGCGGCAAGCCATTCCCAGCAGGTGGTGGAGCGCCTGCTGACCGCCCTGTGATCGCCTGGGTCACGGGCGCCTCCAGCGGGCTGGGGTTCCACATCGCCCTGGCCCTGCGGGAGGCGGGGCACACGGTCATCGCCGGTGCCCGCTCCTTTACCGACGAGGATGTGGTCGGCATCCGGCATCTGCCGCTGGATGTGACGGATCAGGGAAGCGTGGACGCCTTCGCGGAGGCCGCGCTGCGCTACGCGGACGGCGTGGATGCCGTCATTCACTGCGCCGGCATCCTGACGCCCGGCAGCTGCGAGGAAACCACCCCGGAGGAGTACGCCCACGTTCTGGACACCGACTTCCTCGGCGTGGTGCGCGTCAACCGGGCCGCGCTGCCCCGGATGCGGCAGGCGGGACGGGGACGCATCGTGCTGCTGTCCTCCATCAACGGGGTGATGGGCATCCCCTTCCAGAGCGCCTACACCGCCGCCAAGCACGCCATGGAGGGCTACGCGGAGTGCCTTCAGCAGGAGGTGCGCGCCTTCGGCATTCAGGTTTGCCTGGTGGAGCCCGGCGACCACCGGGGCGGCGCGGCACGGTACCGCAGGCCCGCCGAAGCCATGGACGCGGCTTCCCCCTACGCGGAACGCTATCAAAGCGCCGTGGCGGTCATCGACCACGACGAGCAGCACGGCAGCGATCCGGTGGCGCTGGGCCGGAGGGTGGCGGCGCTTTTGGTCAGGCGGCGCATGCCCGCCCGGCGCATCATTGCCAGTCCCTCCCAGCGTCTGGTGGCGTGGCTGCACCGGGTGGTGCCCCAGCGGGCCATGAACCGGGTGCTCTGCGCCTACTACTTCCGCAGGGCCCGCAGGCGGAAAGGGGACGCGGCAGGGGCCGGGGC
>JAEDKS010000160.1 GCA_016295665.1 Clostridia bacterium | reverse complement strand
TGGTGCGGGAAACAGGACTTGAACCTGCATGAAGTTAGCCCTCACTAGAACCTGAATCTAGCGCGTCTGCCAATTCCGCCATTCCCGCTCAACGGGAACTATTATAGCGCAGAATGGGACAGATGTCAATTCCCGCCGGAAGATTTTTTCATCCGGCTCCGCGGCCCCGGGGCAACGCGGTTATCCCTTTGCCAGCACCTCCCGCAGGAAGTGCCCGGTATAGCTTGCCTCGCACTTCGCCACGGTCTCCGGGGTTCCCTCGCACACCACGGTGCCGCCGCCGCTGCCGCCCTCCGGGCCCAGGTCAATCAGCCAGTCCGCCACCTTGATGACGTCCAGGTTGTGCTCAATCACCAGCACCGTGTTGCCCGCCTCGGTCAGGCGCTGCAGCACGTGCACCAGCTTGTCTACATCCGCCATGTGGAGGCCCGTGGTGGGCTCGTCCAACACATAGATGGTGCGGCCCGTGGCGCGGCGGCTCAGCTCGGTCGCCAGCTTCACGCGCTGCGCCTCGCCGCCGGACAGGGTGGTGGCGGCCTGCCCCAGCTTCATGTAGCCCAGCCCCACGTCGTAGAGCGTCTCCAGCTTGCGAAGAATGGGCTGATGGTTCTCAAAGAACCCCAGCGCCTCCTCTACGTTCATCTCCAGCACATCGTAGATGCTCTTGCCCCGGTAGGTGACCTCCAGCGTTTCCCGGTTGTAGCGGCGTCCGTGGCAGGTGTCGCAGGGCACGTAGATGTCGGGCAGGAAGTGCATCTCCACCCGCACCAGACCGTCGCCCTGGCAGGCCTCGCAGCGTCCGCCCTTCACGTTGAAGGAGAAGCGGTTCTCCTTGTAGCCCCGGGCCTTGGCCTCCGGGCACAGGGCGAACAGCTTGCGGATCAGGTCGAACAGCCCGGTGTAGGTGGCGGGATTGGAGCGGGGCGTGCGCCCGATGGGGCTCTGGTCGATCATGATAATCTTGTCCAGCTGCTCCACGCCCTCCATCCGCTCGAAGCGTCCGGGGAAGGTCTTGGCCCGGTTCAGCACCTTGGCCAGATGCTTGTAGACGATCTCATTGACCAGGCTGCTCTTGCCGGAGCCCGACACGCCCGTCACGCAGCAGAACACCCCCAGCGGGATGTCCACGTTCACCTGCTTCAGGTTGTGCTCCGACGCGCCGAAGATCCGCAGGAAGCCCGTGGGCTGTCTGCGCTCGGCGGGCACGGGAATCCTCCGCTTACCCGACAGGTACTGTCCCGTCAGGCTCTCCGGGCAGGCCTTGATGTCCTCCACCGTGCCCTCCGCCACGATGCGCCCGCCATGGATGCCGGCGCCGGGCCCCACGTCCACAATCCAGTCCGCGGCATACATGGTCTCCTCGTCGTGCTCCACCACGATGACCGTGTTGCCCAGATCGCGCATCCTGCGCAGGGTGGCAATCAGCTTCTGATTGTCCCGCTGATGCAGGCCGATGGACGGCTCATCCAGAATGTACAGCACCCCCATCAGCGCCGAGCCGATCTGGGTCGCCAGGCGAATGCGCTGCGCCTCGCCGCCGGACAGGGTGCCCGCCGCCCGGCTCAGGGTCAGATAGCCCAGGCCCACGTCCACCAGGAAGCCAAGCCGCGCATCAATCTCCCGGAGAATCTGGGCGGCAATCATGCTGTCCTTCTCCCCCAGCACCAGATTCCGGAAGAACGCCCGGGCATCGGTGATGCTCATGTCGCTGACCTCCGCGATGCTGCGGTCGTTCACCGTCACCGCCAGCGCCTCCGGCTTCAGGCGCTTTCCCCGGCAGCAGGGGCAGGGGCGCTCCACCATGTACTCCTCGTAGACCTGCTTCATGCCCTCGGAGCTGGTCTCCCGGTAGCGGCGCTCCAGCTGGGGAATGACGCCCTCGAAGGGCGTGCTGAAGGTGTTGGTGCCATGGGCGCCATCGTAGGTGATGGTGATCTTTTCCTCCCCGGTGCCGTAGAGCAGCGCCTGCACCGCCTTTTCGGACATCTCGCAGACGGGCGTATCCAGATCGAAGCCGTACTTCTCTCCCAGCCCCGTCAGGAACTGCGCCGCGATGCCGTCCCGGGCGCTGGTGTTGAATCCGGAGGCATTGAGCGCCCCCTGCCGCAGGCTCTTCGTGCGATCCGGCAGGATGATCTCCGGGCTGATGGTCATCAGCATGCCCAGGCCCGCGCACTCCGGACACGCGCCGAAGGGGCTGTTGAAGGAGAACATCCGGGGCTCCAGCGCCTCCATGGAGATGCCGCACTCCGGGCAGGCGTAGTTCATGGAAAAGAGCAGCTCGCCCTTCTCCAGCATGTCCATGACCACCAGACCGCCGCTGCGGGTGGTTGCGGTTTCGATGGAATCCGACAGACGCTTCTGAAATTCCTTGCCCGGGCGGACAACGATGCGATCCACCACCAGCTCGATGGTGTGCTTCTTCTTCTTGTCCAGGGGCGGCGTATCCTCCAGGTCGTAGACGGTGCCGTCGATGCGCACGCGGACAAAGCCGGACTTCTGCGCCTCCTCCAGCACCCGGGCGTGCTCGCCCTTCTTGCCCCGGACGATGGGCGCCAGCACCTGCATCCGGGTGCCCTCGGGATAGCGCTGCACCGCGTCCACCATCTCATCCACGGTCTGCTGCCGGATTTCCCGCCCGCATTTGGGGCAGTGGGGCACGCCGATGCGCGCCCACAGCAGACGCAGATAGTCGTGAATCTCCGTGACCGTGCCCACGGTGGAGCGCGGGTTGCGGCTGGTGGTTTTCTGGTCGATGGAGATGGCGGGGCTCAGCCCCTCGATAGCATCCACATCGGGCTTTTCCATCTGCCCCAGGAACATCCGCGCATAGCTGGACAGGCTCTCCACATACCGCCGCTGTCCCTCGGCATAGATGGTATCGAACGCCAGGGAGCTCTTGCCCGAGCCCGACAGCCCCGTAAAGACCACCAGCTTGTTCCGCGGCACCGTCAGGCTGACGTTCTGCAGATTGTGCATCCGCGCACCGCGGATGATCAGGTTCTCATTCATGCTTCTTCCTTGCCTCCCCGGGAAAGTGTACGATTCATAGTGTACCACGGTTCGACCAAAAGCGCAAGGCGAACACGAACAAAGTTTCTCGTCTTTTTTTATCCTTTATCCCGGAGCCTCCGCCACCGCCTGCCCCTCGCGCCCGGCCTGACCGGTGCATTGAAAATGCACAATCCCCTTGCCAAACCGCCCAAAAAACGCTATAATGATAGCAAACCCCGTCAACTTCACAGAACCAACCACGAAAGGATGGATCGACCCATGGACGTGCGAACCGCTTATGAGCAATGGCTGCATGATTTTGCCCAGGACGCAGACACCATTGCCGACCTGAAGGCCATCGAGGGCGATGAGAAGGAGATCGAGGATCGCTTCTATACGGAGCTGTCTTTCGGCACCGCCGGCATGCGCGGTGTGCTGGGCGCGGGCATGAACCGCATGAACCGCTATAACGTGCGCCGCGCCACCAAGGGCCTGGCGAAGTATCTGCTGCAGGATCCCGCCACCGCGCAGCGCGGCGTGGTCATCGCCTATGACAGCCGCCGCTGCTCCGCCGAGTTTGCCCGGGATACCGCGCTGGTGCTGTGCCAGGAGGGCGTGCCCGCCTACCTGTTCGATGCGCTGCGGCCCGTGCCGATTCTGTCCTACGCCGTGCGCCACCTGAACGCCATCGCCGGCGTGGTCATCACCGCCTCCCACAACCCGCCGCAGTACAACGGCTACAAGGTCTACGGCGAGGACGGCGCGCAGCTGGGCCCGGAGGCCGCCGACGGCGTGACAAAGTTCATCCGCGAGACCGCCTACCTGGACTGCACCCTCATGGACGAGGAGGAGGCCAAGGCGAAGGGTCTGCTGCACATCATCGGCAACAAGGAAGTGGACGATGACTATATTGCCCAGGTGCGCACCCTGTGCATCCAGCCCGAGCTGCTGGAAAAGGAAGGCAGCAAGCTGTCCATCGTGTACACGCCCCTGCATGGCTCCGGCAACGTGCCCGTGCGCCGCATCCTGAAGGAGATCGGCCTGACGAACGTGGCGGTGGTCAAGGAGCAGGAGCTGCCCGACCCCAACTTCTCCACCATCAAGGTGCCCAACCCCGAGGATCCCGGCGCCTATGTGCTGGCCATCAAGCTGGCGAACGAGGTGGGTGCCAACGTGATCTTCGCCACCGACCCCGACTGCGACCGTCTGGGCGTGGCCGTCCGCGACAAGGAGGGCAACTTCCAGCTGCTGACCGGCAACCAGATCGGCTGCGTGCTGCTGCACTACATCCTCTCCACCCGGAAGGCCATGGGCACCCTGCCCGCCAACGCCGCCGCGGTGAAGTCCATCGTGTCCACCTCGCTGGCAAACCGCATCTGCGACAGCTTCGGCGTGACCATGTTCGAGACGCTGACCGGCTTCAAGTTCATCGGCGAGAAGATTCAGCAGTTCCAGGACAGCGGCAGCTATGAATTCCAGTTCGGCTTCGAGGAGAGCTACGGCTTCCTGTCCTCCACCTTCGTCCGCGACAAGGACGGCGTCAACGCCTCCCTGCTCATCTCCGAGGTGGCCTGCGACTGCATGAGCAAGGGCATCACCCTCTATGACCGGGTGCAGGACATCTTTAGGACCTACGGCTACTTCGTGGAGAAGGTCGTGTCCGTCACCCTGCCCGGCAAGGACGGTCTGGCGCAGATGAAGTCCATCATGGCGGGCCTGCGGGACAATCCCCCCGCGGAGATCGGCGGCATGAAGGTCACCGCCGTCCGCGACTACAAGAAGGGCACCCGCACCTGCGACGGCAAGACCGAGCCCACCGGCCTGCCGGCCTCCGACGTGCTGTACTTCGAGCTGGAGAAGGGCTGCTGGGTCTGCATCCGTCCCTCCGGCACCGAGCCGAAGATCAAGCTGTACGTCAACACCAACGCCGCCGACAAGGCCACCGCCGAGTCCCTCAACGAGACCCTGCGGCAGGCAAGCGAGGCGCTGATGAAGTAAGGAGCCAAATACCAGGGCCTCCGGCGGAATGATGTCCGCCGGAGGCCCTTCTCATATGCCTGGATTACAGCGCCTTCAGATACGCCGCGATCTCCTCGTCCTTGCAGGCGGGGTAGAACAGCTCAGCAAAGTGCTCCCCGCTGATGGTCTCCTTCAGGAAGTCCTGGTCGATGTCCTTCAGGATGTCGAGCAGGGGGCGGTAGGTGATGGC